>NZ_JAHNZW010000018.1:0-61143 GCF_026931025.1 Sporosarcina sp. G11-34
GAAGAAGCTTTGTTCACGGAAAGAGGCATAACAAATGTTGATGGAACGAATCCTGTCAAAGGAAAATTTGCTTTCTGCCCTGAAAAGGGTAGAACGGAATAAAGGAAGTCATGGTGTCGATGAAATGCCCGTACAAAACCTACGAAGGCATATCGTAAATCACTGGGAATCCATAAAGATGGAGCTTCTTAAGGGTGACTATGAACCACAACCTGTCCGCAGGGTCGAAATCCCGAAACCTGACGGCGGTGTGCGTTTATTAGGAATCCCGACTGTGACGGATCGTTTCATTCAACAAGCGATTGCCCAGGTCTTAACTTCAATATATGACCCGACGTTTTCAGACCATAGCTATGGTTTCCGTCCCAAACGGAGTGCCCATGATGGGGTTAGGAAAGCAAAAGGTTATTTAACAGAAGGAAATCGCTGGGTAGTTGATATAGACTTGGAGAAATTCTTCGATAAAGTGAACCATGACAAGCTTATGGGAACGCTTGCGAAACGAATTCAAGACAAACGTCTACTTAAGCTAGTCCGTAAATATTTAAAGTCTGGGATTATGATTAACGGCATTGTATCAGCTAGCGAAGAAGGAACACCGCAAGGTGGTCCACTTAGTCCTCTCTTATCTAATATTGTCCTTGACGAACTGGACACTGAATTGGAGAAAAGAGGCCACAAGTTTGTTCGTTACGCAGATGACTGTAATATCTATGTGAAAACAAAGAAGGCAGGAAACCGTGTCATGACTTCTGTAACTTCATTTATTGAAGAGAAACTTAAGTTGAAGGTTAATCTAGAGAAGTCGGCCGTTGACCGACCTTGGAGGAGAAAATTCCTCGGATTTAGCTTCACTATTCATAAAGAACCGAAGGTTCGAATCGCTAAAGAAAGTGTGCGGCGAATGAAGAATAAAATCCGTGAGATTACTTCAAGGAAGAAACCTTATCCGTTGGCGTATCGAATTAAGAAACTTAATCAATACCTAATGGGATGGTGCGGTTACTTCGCATTGGCGGATACGCCAAGCGTATTCATAGAATTTGATTCATGGATTCGGAGAAGACTTCGGATGTGTATATGGAAGGCTTGGAAATTACCTAGAACTAAGGTGAGAAAACTCACGGGATTAGGCGTTCCGAAAGGAAAAGCTTACGAGTGGGGAAATACACGGAAAAGTTACTGGAGAATCTCTAAGAGTCCAATATTACACAGAGCCCTCGATAATTCCTATTGGAATCATCAAGGGCTCAAAAGTTTATCATCACGTTATGAAGTTTTGCGTCATCAATCTTAATTGAACCGCCGTATACCGAACGGTACGTACGGTGGTGTGAGAGGTCGGGAGTTAATCACTCCCTCCTACTCGATTAGATTGTCAAAAAATGTTCACAGCACTTTTATTGAAACGAGTCAAATTACTATAAAAATTTATGGTTATAGTGGTAAACTAAAAGTAGTTAGACGTCTAAAGGGGATGTTTTGAATGAGTAAATTACAGGACAAAGTAGTCATTATTACGGGCGGTGCCGGTGGTATCGGTAGTGGTATTGCAAAAGCAATGGTTAAAGAAGGCGCCATCGTAGCAATCGTGGATTTAAATGAAGAAACTGGGACAGTAATGGAGAAAGAATTACAAGCTATCTCTCCAAAATCGATGTTCATCCAAGCTAATTTAATGGATCACAAAAACCTTGGGAAAATAGTTCAAACCGTAGTTGATAAATATGGCAAGTTAGACGTATTGGTAAACAATGCACATGCTTCAAAACAGGTATTGATAGAAGATACTACTCAAGAGGATTTAGATCTATCGTTCGGTACTGGATTTTACCCAACATTCTATTTAATGCAAGCTGCACTTCCATACTTAAAGGAGTCAAAAGGGAATATCATTAACTTCTCATCCGGTGCAGGTCTTGAAGGTCATGAAACGCAAGCTGCATATGCTGCTGCAAAAGAAGCGATTCGTGGCGTATCACGAGTCGCCGCAAATGAATGGGGTAAATTTGGAATTAATGTAAACATAATTAGCCCCCTTGCTAATACACCTGGTGTTCAGGAATGGGCAAAAGCACAGCCTGAGTATTACGAAGTAGTTAAAAGCAAAATCCCACTGGGCCGTTTTGGCGAAATAGAAGAAGATATTGGTCGCGTTGCTGTCTTCTTGGCATCTGAAGATTCACAATATATTACAGGCCAAACAATGATGGTTGACGGCGGATCAATTATGCTTCGTTAAACTTCAGATCATTAAATCTATAATAGAGCGAAACTTGTAACGAATAAATATACGGATATTTGTTGATTCAAGTAGAAAAAGCATGCTTCAGCTATTTAGCTGTAACATGCTTTTTGTGCTTTAATTTATTTGAGAAACTAAACAACAGTCCCATATTCGCGAAGTTATGTGATATATGTAGAAAAGTATCTGAGAGAGTGATATAAGAAGGGCTAAACATAGCAAGTTAAATTCTGAGTAAACAGGTAATTGAAGCCTTTCACACTTTGTGAGCGTATGAATATAGAATGTGTTATTTCACAATTTAATTCGGAGATTTTGGAATTGAGATTTATCTAAACCAAGGAGGGGAAAAATAAGCAATGCATATGAAAAAGAAAGAAGAAAGGATTTCAAGGCGACAATGATGCCTGCGATTATAACTCTTTTCTTTTATTGGTCTGCATCAGCGATGGTTTTTGTGTTATGAAGCTGTGGAAATCACAGAAAATTGAATGCCTGGTCATGAAACAATCAGTTATTAATTGTGCCATGGCACCTTCCATTTTTGTCTACTAATCCACTGCTATTTATTTTGTGGCCGTAATCGATACCTCATTCAACGACTAGGTTGCAAGTAGAGTTCCGTATATTTGTCTTGTAAGTCCATTCGATTAAAATATTCTTAAGTTCAACTAATGAGACAGATTTCATACATGTTTACGATAAAAGAACGAGCCAAGTAAAAATGGCTCGTAAGTATAACGCATACTAAATCAATCATAATTAAGTCAAGAACCTGTTTTATGCTTGAATACTTTTCTTTTTACCCTCGGCCAATTGGCCACCGCCATTTTTGAGGAATTTCTCAATGCCTTCTGATGCACGATAAGCCAATGCGCCAATTGTTGCGGTCGGATGATGGCCTCCGAAGTGTGGAAACGCAGATCCGCCTACGACAAAGAGGTTGTCAACATCCCACATTTGCAAGTAGTTATTCACGGCCGACGTTTCCGGATCGGCCCCCATAACGACGCCTCCAGCATAATGTCCGCCAATATATTGGTGATCGAATTCTTCGGGTATTTCATCGACATCGACAATATCTGCACCCATCTGTTCCATAATTCCCTTACATTTTTCGATCCCGAATTCGGCAATATTACGATCTTGATCCGTATATTTATTCGTTACACGAAGAAGGGGATCGTTAAACTCGTCTTTATATGTTGGATCTAAACTTAAATAGTTATGCCACCAAGGCATGACGGCAGGGGTGTACCATACGGTCAGGTTTCGATTCGTATAAAAAATAGATTTTTCTTTAAACTCAGCTCCCCATCCAGGTGTACCATTTGGCACATGATTACTGGAAATAGCCGCATCTCCGTACTGTCTAAGTTCAATACCTCCACCATTAATAAAATCTAAATCTGTATGATCGAAATTATCACCGGAGAAATCACTTAATGCACCACCTAATGCACCTGCGCCCATATAAAGATTAAACTTTCGCTCATTAAAATATCCTCTGGCACCTAGGAAAGTGATGTTAAACTGACCATTGAAGTTTCTTCCAATCACGCCTTTTCTCGTCTTTGGATCATATTGTTCGCCAATATCGGATAACATTAATAAGCGATTGTTGGTTATAGAAAAGGCTGCTAACACAACGACATCAGCAGGTTGTTCGTATTCGATCCCTGTCTTTGTATCAACATACAATACCCCCGTAGCTTTACCGCCTTTATGTAGAACACGGCGGACATAAGCGTTTGTTCTTATTTCACAATTCCCTGTCTTTTTAGCTGTTGGGATTACGGTAACCATTGGATCTGATTTTGCTCCAAAGTCGCATCCGTACTGGGTACAATAAGAACAAAACATACATTGATTTAGCTTTTCACCATCCGGGTTTTCGTATGCCTGTGATAAATTACCTGAAGGAACTTGATAAGGATGATAGCCAAGCTCTTTCGATGCCTCTTTAAACAAAGCAACAGCTGGTGATTCCTTCATCGGCGGATTTGGGTAATCGTTTGTACGCTCTTCGCCAAAAGGATCACGTTCACCGGAGATACCAGCTGTTTTTTCCCATCGGTCATAATACTTCTCAAAATCTTTAAAGGTAATTCCCCAGTCCTGTATCGTCATGCCATCCGGAATCTTCTTTTTTCCGTAGCGCTCAACAGTCTGACTATATATTTCAAAATCATAAGGCATAAAACGATACGTAGCGCCTGCCCAGTGGACACTGCCGCCTCCTAAATCCGTACCGGCCATAAATTCGTCCTGCGTTCTGACAGGTAATGCGATATCATCCAGCGTAACACGGGAAGTAATTGTTTCCGGCGAGAGATTTTGCATCATTTCATAACGATTCGTATAGCGTAATTCATCCTTTACGCCCGTGTAATCATCCTGTGTTCTGTCCTCGCCGCGTTCAAGTGCGACAACTTTATAGCCAGCTTTAGAAAGTTCCGCTGAGATAATACCGCCGGCCCAACCTGTCCCTACTACAACAACATCAACTTTTTTTAGTTTTTCCACCACATGAGCCGCCTCCAATTATCCGAAAGTTTGGTAATCCTTTAGACTTTCCGGTTCCATTAAGATAAATTCTTTTTCTTCTATTTGACCAAGATAGCCCATCCTTGGACCAGGATATTCCTTCATTCTCCAACCCATCATATCTTTATTACCGCCATAAACAGGATCTGCATAGGCGCCTTCTAAAGTTGTTTTCAATAGCAAATGAAAAAAGGTCTCCGCCTCTACTCCTGCCATTTTAACTTTGTTATCTTCGAACAGTTGCAACACTTCATCTTGCTGCTCTCCTGTCGCCTTAGGAAATTTCAAGTTGAACTTTTCCTCGGCAACACTATCCAATCTTCTTAGCCCGATGATGAATATCTCGCTTCTTTTTAATCTAGTTTGATACCTAGGTGTTGGCGTCGGGGATAGCGTTTCTGCGTTTGGCCCCTGACTGTCTTGATCCCTATCATTATCTTGAGATCCTTGTACTGACTGGTTTAGGATAAATGGTCCCTTCATATATTCCTTTGCATTAAAACCCCATGCTCCTGCTAATTGTTTGTCAATGAAGTAGGGAACACCTAATTCAATTGCACCCGGACCGTTATCATTTTTTGGGAAAATACGTTCTGTGGCTGCTGATAGAATATCAAAATCTTCTTTACGGCTGAAGAACATTCGAGCTTCTTGTAAGTTTGTAACGCCCTGGTTATCGGTTACGACAGGATCTTTTTGAAACTGGTTTGTCAGCAAGCCTCCAAATAATGATCCACCAACCACACCGCCGGCAACTAGTCCCGAATTCTTAAGAAATTGGCGCCGGCTTAATCCTTCTTTTTTACTTATATCAGATGGTTCATTAGTCATTCAGCTTTCCTCCTCAAAGATATATTCACTAGTCAATACGCTTACTATTCCCAACATTAACCTTAAGTAGACACAATTTAAAAAACCAACATGGAGATTTAATGCAGACGAACAAGAAGCCAAAGTATTATGGTTGTATAAAGGAAGCCTGCCATTTAATTAGGTCGACTTCCACTTTACTTCTAAATTGATATCGTTAGGTTGTCATCATTCAATGATCACGCATTTAATATTTATGTAAGTGTTTGACTTCGTAATGGATTTTGATTCAGTGTTTTATCCGATTAACTAATTTGCCATAATCGCCAATATTCCGAGCGCGACATACTTCAAACTGGATTGTATTTCACTTTCGAAAAACTTCCCGACAATATAAGTGACTCAGATGATTGATATGACATAGCCGAAAGTAGGGCTAAATTAAGTATTAATGTAAAACGAATTAGCCCGATTGCTAATTCCCCAGGCGTATAGGAATAGGGAAAAGCACAGCCCGAATATTACGAAGCAGATAAAAATAAGATCCCACTGGGTTGTTTTGGAGAAATAGAAGAGGATATTGGGCGCGTTGCTGACTTCTTGGCATCTGAAGATTCACGATATATTACAGGCCAAACAATGATGGTTGACGGCGAATCGATTATGCTTCGTTAAACTTCACATGTATAGAAGGATATTAGAGAGTAACTTGTAAGGAATAAGTATTACAATACTTGTTGATTCAAGCAGAAAAGCATGGTACAGCTATTTAGCTGTACCATGCTTTTTGTATGTTAATTTCTTTTTTTATCTTTTTCATTACTTAGGTCACTTAAACTATTTTCGCGTCGTGCATTTTTCTCTTTGATTGAAGCAAGTTCTTTACCTTCCGCGGACTTCATGGCTTCTTCTGCGGCCTCCATATTGCTAATTGTTTTCTTAACTCTTTCACTATAATTAGCAGAGTCATTCGGTCTTGGCGTGTTGTTAGGCATCTTTTACCTCCTCTATGTTCTTTGAGTTATCAAGAATTAGCTTACCCAAATATCCAAGAATTATTAAGGCTCCGTCTTGATTCTAGCTTATGGAAAAAATATGAAACCTTTGACAATTTATGAACGTATAAATAGTAGAACAATGCTTGTCTACAATTGGATTAAAATTCTGGAAGTTAAGGGAGGAAAAGATTTGCTAACATCTGTATCAATGTTATTTTTTCTATTTTATGTTTTGATCATTGTTTTCGTTGCTTACTTATTAATTACAGTATTAATATTTATGAAAAAGAAAAATCGCAGTGATGAATTACTACTTCAAAAAATTGATGAATTATCACAAAGTTTAGTTGAATTAATTGAAGATAAAAGAAGATAGATTTTAATAGTATTCTTTTGCCAAAACGGGCCATCTATTCAAATTAGAAACAGATCTAAACAAAGTAAAAAAAAATATGTTGAAACGTATAATTAACATTTAGGATATGAGGTGCACTGTCTTTGATTGATTGGCGCTGGACTGAGGTTGATATATTAGAAAGTCAAGGTGAGTGGAATGAAGCAAAATCACTCTTGATAAAAACTTGGAACCAAAATCCTAATGATTTAAAAACTGTTATCCGTCTTGGTTTTTTCTGTTGGTATGTTCTAACGGAAGAGGGGCCATTAGAGATTCAGGATGTAGATTTTGTTGAATTGGAGACTATGCTGCGTCAGGTTACAGATTTTGGATTGGCTAAGTTTGGGGAAACCGCGGATTTTTTATGGTGTTTTGGTTATATGATTTCATTATTCCCGTATTACTTTGGCGATTATGAGGATTGGGAGGAAAAAGGGATTTGCATGTTAAGGCGTGCTCATGAACTTTGTCCAGATGAACCAGTATATAAATATTCTTACTTGGGCTCTTTCCCAACTTCAGACGAAAAACTTAAAGATGAATTTCAAAAAGTTCAATTTGTTCTTAAAGATAGGTTTCAAGGAAATGGAGTTTTATCGGAATACTTTAAAAGCGTTTGGAATTGTTGGCATAGGAGTTGAATTATCAAGTGCGAACTTGAAAAAAGTTTAACGGCTTTTATTAATAGGATTAAATGAAATTGTAGTACATTTCTAAGTTAAGAAAGAAGGGGTTTTTATGGCACTGGGATTTTTGCAAGTATTAATTATCATTTTAATTATAGCAGCAGTTATTTCTCAAAAATTATTATATAAACCTAAAAATGCATCGGGAAATAGTATTTTTATTATTAATATGTTGTTTGGCATTCTTTTGTCTTACATTGCATTTACAGCAATACCTACCAACTATACAGGGAAAAGAGTTTTAGCGATAGGTTGGGGTGTTGTAGCTGTATTGGCAGTGATATTGAAGTTAACAAACCAAAAACTAATTACGTTAAGTAGGGTATTGCTGTCTATTGCAATCATTGGTAGTTTAGCGCAAATATTATTATAAATAGACACAGTCAAAAATTACTCAAGATCCTGGTATGATTGTGGCATAACGATTATATAAATGTTGATATATAGCAATTATAAAGACCGCCAATTTCAATGTGAATTGGCGGTCTTTTGCATGCAAATATTAATGACAAGTCGTGTTAGAATTCGTGCTCGTCTCCGAAACCTAAAACGATTACTTCTGTTTTATCATAGTCTTCTAGTAGGTTGGCTAATTCCTGGTCTTTCTCCATCATTTGAGAAACAATCGGAAAAGCTTCTAGTAACTGGTCATAGTTTTTCGAAGAAGCGGCATTATCTTTGGTAGGAAAAGTGTGGCTAGGAATTACATAATCCACGTCCAATAGGTTTTTAACAGTGTAGGCTGCTTCTTTAGGTCCCATTGTGAAGTGGCCTGAGGAGGAAAGGATAGCTACCGTTGGATTGTATATGTCTTGAATCAGTTTAATATCCGAAGTGACGGCAGTATCACCAGAATGATAGACAGTACGGCAATTTTTGAAATCAAAAATATACCCCGCGGCTTCTCCCGCATAAATAGGGGGGCCTTCCGTTTCTCCGTATGAGGAACTATGTTTTGCGGGTACCATGATTGCGGTGACATCATCTAATGCGATGGATCCACCTAGGTTGATTGGATATATATTCTCAAAACCCTTTTGCATTAAAATAAAAGCTAATTCATATTGTGCGATAACAAGCAGTTTAGGATTTACAGCCATCAGTTTATCTAGCCCACTTGTATGGTCGAAATGTCCGTGAGTTAAAAAGACAGCGTCAATGGATTTGTAGAATTCATCATTGTCATACTCCTCCGGAAACCCTGGATTCAAGTCGAAGAATGGATCAATAAGATACTTACTTCCATCGCTACTTGTCAGCAAATACATTGCATGTCCAAGACGTAAAACCTTCATTTAAATACCTCCCTTAAATTGTGTTTGATTATTACCGGAAAATATCAAATTAGTCATCTCTAAACAAGCTTGTTTTACATACCAAAATATGATGTTGCTCAGCTAATAAAATAGAGGACTAGTTGAGAATACGCTTATAGGGCAGATAATATTCAATATAATATTATCTTTTACAATCACTTCTATCCCGCTAGATAAGTGCCGATAATCAATTAAATTAACTTATCTTTTGTAGCACATACCCTTGTCTTAGATATGGTAAACAACTATAAAATCAACTTCCCTATCCACACATCCGAAGAATCTACTAGAAATCTAAAATTATCTTTAAAATTAATTGATTCTGATGATTTTGCTGACTTAATCTGCGATACGTGTTAAAATTCAGAATATAGCATATTTTAGGCGCTGAATACAACTTGCATTTTTTTCGTGTAGGAAAGTAAATGCCGACAAGCTAAAATGAAAAAATATCGAGGGGGAAACAATTATGAGTGAAAAACAGACAGCTGTACATGAAAATAAATTTGCTGATTATCCACAGCAACCGCACGGAGGAAAGTTGGTTGATAAGGTACTGACAGGTAAAGAGCTAGAAGAGGGGCTAGTTAGAGCTGAGCAGTTGCCTAAAATTATGATTGATCAGGAAGCGGTTATAACGGTAGAGATGATAGCCACGGGCGTATTGTCACCAAACGAAGGTTTTATGAATCAAACAGACTACAATTCCGTACTTACAAAAGGTCGGCTGGATAATGGTTTAATTTGGCCGGTACCATTAAGCTTTGCGCCAACTGGAAAGAGAAATGAAAAAATTGTAAAAACGCTTTCGATAGGGGAAGAGGTAGCGCTTGTTAACGAAGAGAATATAGCGATTGCAATTCTTAAATTAGATGATATTTTCGAATACGATAAAGGTTATCGTGCTTCCCATCTTTTTGGCACAACTGACCGCAATCACCCGGGAGTAGATGCGATATTCAGGCGAATGGGAGATATCGCATTAGGTGGAGCTCTGTCGTTATTACAAAGAATGGATTGGGGACCGTTTGAGAAACTACGATTAGAACCGAAAGATACGTGGCACGAATTTTATGAAGAGAAGAAATTTCGTTCGGCAGCAGGGTTTATCACAGGGGCTAATCCATTACATAGGGGCCACGAGTACATTCATAAGAACGCTCTAGAAGAAATTGACGGCTTATTGTTGCAGCCTTTGGTTGAGATGGCCAAGCGTGAGTATACGCGCCACGAGTTCCGTATGCTTTCTTATCGGAGTGTGTTAGATACGTATTATCCAAAAGACCGTTCGATACTTGCTCCACTTCGAGTAACTTATATATTCGCAGGGCCTCGGGAGACTGTTTTACATGCGTTAATTATGAAGAACTATGGTTGCACGCATGCGCTAATTGGACGAGATCATGCGGGGATAGGAGATTACTACGACAAGTATGCGAGTCATAGTATATTTGACCAATATGATCCGGAAGAATTAGGAATCGATATTCGACTGTTCCATGAAGTCTTTTATTGTACAAGATGTGATAGCCCGGCGACTGGCCAGACTTGTCCTCATGATGAACAATATCGTATTAATATTTCTGGTACGGGTATCCGTGAGATGCTTCGTCACGGAATTATGCCGCCGAAAGAGATTGTGCGTCCAGAATCAGCAAGAATTGCGATTCAAGGGATTCAGCCTAAGGGACTTGATGAGGAAGGCAACTCTATTTCACCCGTTGGCAAAACAATTAAAAGCATGTTCCCGTTCTATTTAGAGAGAATGAGACTTGGTGGACGAAAACGTATTAGGCCTTTAACAGTTGAAGAGTTGACGAATCTTGATTTAGAGGAGGTTAACTTGGACGTCCGTTCCAATGCCGATCGAATCTATCAAGAGGTATTTGATGAGTTTACGAGTATTGGTGATACGAATCGTAATCTACAACCAGAGTGGATTACTGAAGCTAGGGAAGATGTACGAAGCCAACAACAAATGGTAATTCAGTACTTGGAGGAAAAAATAGAACTTGCTCCAGTTGTTGCTTCTGATGAATTTATGTACCAGGACAAGGAAGAATCACAGCGTGAACTCGAAGTGGCAAGAGATATTCTAGCTGATAGCCCAGCGATAATTCGCGGTGAAAAGTTAGCTTCCCGCACTTGGAATATCCTACCTTACAAACGTTATCGTGGTAGCGATGAACCAGAAGATGGGGAAGTATAAGGGAAAATAGCTAAAATAAAAAACTAGGTATGGGATAAATTTTCCCAGCCTAGTTTTTTATTGTTTATTACTTTAAGACTCTATTAACAGAGATAACTTGCCCCGATAATAATGAGCAATATGAAAAGCACAATGATTAAAGCGAATGAAGAACCGTATCCACCTTCACGGCCACATTCTTCGCGTTCACAACCTCCACGTTCATAACCCATAACTGCCACCAACTTTCTCGATCAGACTTATTAGTAGCATATGCGTATTTTGGAACATGGATTGGGGAAATCATACAGGAACTAATGTGAAGTTCAAAAAAGATGAGATTCCAGTAACCTAATAAGGCATACACCGCACTTTGTAGCAAACAAAAGAAAATATTAATAGTATACAAAGAAATATATATAGTTAGATGTTTTTATCATGGATGTTAAATTAAAACCTATTAACGTTTAGGAGTGTGTGCATGTCGGCGATAAATGGAAAGGACTATATAGAGAGAATTAATCGGCTGAAAACAGATATATGGATAGATGGAACTTCTGTAACGGGCAATATTTCTGAGAACCCCTCGTTTAAAGGGGTTATGAAAAGCCAAGCGGCGTTATACGATCTGCAATATGATGCAGCATTAAAGGATGTAATGACATATCAATCGCCGTTAACAGGCAATCGAGTAGGGATGTCATATTTACAGCCGACTACAAGAGACGACTTAGCGAAAAGGCGGGTTATGGTACAACATTGGGCTAAATCGAATCATGGCATGATGGGAAGAAGTCCAGACTATATGAATACAGTAATTATGGCGCTGGCGTCATCTGTGAATTTATTGAAGGGGAAAGAAAATTGTTTTCCTAATAATATATTGGCGTATTATGAATATGCGCGTGAAAATGATTTATCAATGACTCATACATTTATTGATCCGCAAGTAAACCGAGCACAATTCTATTTCGAAGATTCGAAAGAACCGATTGCAGCTAAAGTAATAAAGAGAACCAAAGCAGGAATCATTGTGAAAGGTGCAAAGCTATTGGCCACGCAAGGCGGGATTACAGATGAAATCGTCGTGATTTCTGCGGGAGGCGTTGTTGAAAAAGCGGATGGGTTTGCGTTTTCCATCCCAAGTAATAGTAAGGGAGTACGATTTTTGTGCAGAGAATCATTTGTTGGTGGCGATTCCACATTCAACTACCCATTAAGTTCACGGTTTGAGGAAATGGATACGATTGTTGTATTCGATAATGTATTGGTTCCGTGGGAGCGCGTATTCTATTACGACAACATTGCCGTATCAAACAGCTTTATAAGTAATAGTTCTTTCTTGCCATTTACACTGCATCAAGTTGTGTCGAGGCAAATTGTAAAAACAGAATTTGTTTTAGGAGTCGTGCAATCAATTATCGACACCATCAACATCAAGGAGTACCAGCATGTTCAAGGGAAGGCATCCGAAATTATTATCGCCTTAGAGACGATGAAAGCATTGATGATCAAATCGGAAGTTGAAGCGGAAGTGGATGAGTGGGGATTTATGCGACCTAATCAAATAACGTTGCAAATTGCTAGCAATATATTTCCAAGAATTTATCCAAGGTTTACTGAAATCATTCAACTGTTGGGTGCAAGTGGACTGATGGCGATACCAACTGAAAATGCATTTAGATCTACAATTAGAAAAGAGTTAGATCAATACTTGCAGGCTAGGTCAGAAAATGCGGAGGACCGGGTTAAAATTTTCCGTTTAGCTTGGGATTTGTCGATGAGTACCTTTGGGACACGCGAAACATTATACGAACGGTTTTTCTTTGGCGATCCCATTAAACTTTCTAGTCAGTTGTATCATGCCTATGATAAGGAACCGTATGTAAAGCGGGTGAAAGATTTTTTGCAATAACAGAGTAAAGTACCTGTATGATAAAAAATTTTGCGATTTCCTCTCATGATTATTTTATTGTGCGGGTATTCTTGTTGAAGTTATTTTAAACTCGGGGCTATAGCTCACTTTAACTTCGGAATAACGAAAGGCTGGATATCTGTGTGATAGTATAGATAGGCACAAGAATGACATTAGAGCTGGCTGGAGGAGAAAGAAATGAAAGCAACAATTGCTGTTTTAGGTGATACCGCCATTGCAAAAGTAAACCAATTACATACGAGTAAAAGTAGATACCTCATATTGACAATGATGGGTGGATTTTTCGTAGGATTTGGAATTATACTTATCTTTACGATAGCGGGTTTACTTGATCCTGCTGATTTCGCCGGAACTAATATTATTATGGGTGTTTCATTTGGAATTGCATTAAGCTTGGTGTTAATGGCAGGAGCTGATCTTTTTACAAGTAATAACATGATAATGACCATAGGTACGTTGGAGAATAAAACAACTTGGACTGAAACAATAAAGATTTGGGTATTTAGCTTTGTTGGAAATTTTGCAGGGGCAATACTTATTGCATTACTGTATTTCTATTCGGGTTTGGCCACTGTAGAAATGGTTGACTATGTAAATGCGGCGGCAAGCAACAAGATGAATGCGCCGTTCGTAGAGTTACTTATGCGCGGGATCCTTTGTAATATCCTCGTCTGCTTAGCTGTTTGGTGCGCATATAAACTCAAGGAAGAAACCGCGAAATTGATTATTATTTTTTGGTGTTTATTCGCTTTTATCACATCAGGTTTCGAGCACAGCGTAGCAAACATGACTTTGTTATCTCTTTCCCTACTAATTCCTCATCCTGAAACCGTTTCATTGGTAGGTATGGCTTCGAACTTAATACCGGTGACTATCGGTAATATCATTGGTGGAGCCGTTTTTATAGGGGCAGCATACTGGTATGGAAATTCGGAAATAAAGCCAAATAAAAATATATAACGACTAGACTTGTGTGTTGTATAATCACAAAACGGAATATCTCTAGGGAGGAAGATAAATATGAATATTGAATATAGTTTTGAAACAGAAAAGATAACGAAAGAGGCACTAGTTAAGTTGTTTTCATCCGTTGAATGGGATTCTGCAAATTACCCAGATAAGCTATATAACGCAATTATCAATTCCCATTCAGTCGTAACCGCTTGGGACGGAGACCGTCTTGTAGGACTAGCAAACGCTTTAGCAGATGGCGCATTAACCGCCTATTTTCATTACGTATTAACGGATCCGACCTACCAAGGACATGGCATCGGCAAAGTGATGATGGAGATGATGTTGGACAATTATAAGGATTATTATACAAAAGTCCTCGTCTCTTATCCATTAGCGATTGAATTCTATAAGCGACTGGGATTTGAAGCAGAAGACGAATCGGCCCCGATGTATATATACAACTAATAATGAGGTATGTGAATTCAATGCTCAGGGGATAATGAAGGTATTATTACAGTTTTTTAGGGACAGGAAAGAAAGCATTAGGAGATGAATGGCATGAAGGAATTCAAAGTGACTTACTTTTTTGATGAAGAGCATTATATCAGAAGATTTATTCACACGGAGTCTCAAGAAAAAGCCGAAAATCTAATCCAAAGTGAACGTGACAAATATATTTCATTCCAAGACGGCAGGGGGATTTACCACGAGTTGAACACCGGGGATGTTCGTGTAGTCCAAATATCCGAATTCCATAGGGGCAACAAAAGTTAAGTTGTGTGGCAACATTGTACACTCTTTTGTGGATTGGTTTACACCTTTTTTACTTGGATTAAGAATAAGGGATTTGTCTATTATTACTACTGCTCTTTTGTACTAATAAGGTTGTTATTGAGTTTGTAGAAAGAGTAAAAAAAGTAGCTGAATTAGAAAACAGTAAAGTGTTAAGAGTGTAATAAAGAATAAATGAAATTGAGATAAAGTTAATGATTGACGTCTAAACATGCAGTGTTTATAATAAGCTTACAAATAAATATACATTTTCCTTTAAGGGGAGTAGCTATGCAGCAAAGTCGTCAGCACGGGATGTAAATCCCCGGCTTTGTTGGCAACTACGGTTGTTAGCAAGACCTTACCGATTATTTGGTGAGGCCTTTTGTATTTTTAGAGGCGTTGTGACCAAGTATTGGTTATAACGACTCTTTTTTTATTTCTATTATATACTGGAGGATAAACTTTGAATACTTATCAAGCACTCGTAGATACAGTGATCATAAATAAGAATAATCGTCTAATTGCCTATGATGACTCCTTAAAGCTTATAGGAACAGGAAGAAGTGCTTTTGTATTTAAAATAAAGTCATTAAATACAGCAATTAAAATATTTTTTCCCGAATTTATGGATATTGCAAAAGAAGAGGCTGATATTTATAAAATATTAATAAGTATTCCCTATTACCCAACAATTCATGAAACAGGATCAAATTATATTGTCATGGATTACATTGCGGGCCTTACACTTTTTGAATGTATTTCAAATGGGAAAATCATAACATCAGCTCATATAAAAGAAATAGATTATGCGCTATCGTTAGCTGTAAATCGAGGATTAAATCCTTCAGACATTCACTTGCGAAATATTTTCATCACTTTTAATGGTGAGGTAAAGCTTATTGATGTCGCACGTTTTAGACAAGGAAAAAAGTGTATGCAATGGAATGATCTTAAAAGAGCTTATTATTCCCTTTACCAAAAACGTTTTTTTCCAAAGAAGATTGCTACTGCACAATTAAATATGATTGCCTTCTTGTACAAAAAAAGATTTTTGCCATCATTTTTGCAAAAAACCTAGTTAAATAGGAAGCCCTAGAGACTGCAATTAAAGGTTAAAAATAAGAACTCAGCCAGTATAGAACTAGGCTAAGTTCTTATTTTTGTTTACGATAGTTTTGTAGTTGTCCTGATTACGTTTACTTCAAGACACTAATATATATATTCTGAGTCCTCCGGAACTTCATGAGCATCAGATATCCCCAATAATTTAAAGACTGCATTCATGACAAAGACAAAAATAATTGCCAGTAGAATCCCGTTCAGTGGTGGAAGTCCAAATTCGAAAACAGAGCTCAGGTAAGCCCCGAGTGTCGCTAGTACATAAGCAATTAAGTTAGAATAACGAACCATTTTAAATTTGACACTTTCAATTGTTGGAAATGATTTTCTCCAATTCAATAAGTAATCACCTATTATCAAGCCGCCCAGGGAAGGTACAAAAATACCTAACAACGTAAGGAATGATATAAACACTTCGTATATTCCAGTAACCGCCATAATTGTCGCGATAACCAGTCCGCCTATGACGAACGGAATTTTATTGGGTTTATTAAAGAACTCTGCGCCGGCTACACCAAAGGAGTAGGCTGCTGTAGTATTCGTCGTCCAAATGTTAAAGATTAGTATGATCATTGCCATGACAAGAATCCCCATATTCATCAAAATATTTACCATATCGCCATCTTGCATGACAAGTCCTCCAAGCATTCCAGAGATCGCCATTACGATATTCCCTACTATGAAGGCTACAAACCCTACTATAAACCCAGTTTTTGGTGATTTTGCAAAACGAGCCCAGTTGGGTGCTTGTGTCCCACCAGCAATAAATGCACCAATAATAATTGTAATTGCCGCAGCAAAAGTAATTGTCGAGGTTGGTTCTATTAAAAATAGATTCTTAATACCTCCTGCGGTCTCAATACTTACGGCGGGGATTTTATATGCCAAGTATAGGAATGGCGGGATTGAAAGATAGGCGACAATCTCCATTCCCTTTGTACCCCATAGAGCAAAGGCCCCCATAAATAATGACCAAAAGATTGTTACGGGAATAAAGTATTGTTCTATACCTAAACTTATAGTGAAAATCTTTCCCATATATGCAGCTTGAAATGCGTACCAAAATACTTGTGTGCCTCCTAAGATAATACTTGTCCATTTCGATCCTAGTTTACCCAAAGTGTAACGTGCGAGTAGTATCGAATTTAATCCGGTTTTTGCGGCAATCCAACATAATATCCCCACATAAGTAGATAAAATTATGTTCCCAATCAATAAAACTTTAATCAAATCACCTAACATTAACGAAGTTCCAAGACTAGCGCCAGCAGCCATTGTTGTGACAATAAAAGTAAACCCAAGTAACACCGCAAATATTTGAATCCAATTTTTTCGAGCCGTTTTTGGCACATGCGTCAGCGTATAATCAATATCTACATAATCTTCTTTGGCTTTCTCCCTGCTTTTTGCAATACCTTCTTCTAACATAATTTCTTTTTGCATTACGAACCGACCCCCGTCTATGATTTTTATACATAATAAGGTGTTCGATGCTTCTTTAGTTCAAATTCACAGGATTTTACAAGGAAAATTCCTCTGATAAAATCCGAGTTACATTATTTACTGTATCCTCTCTAATCCGCATACTTTACTGCAAAGAGATTGTCTTAACTAGGAAAAACTTAATATGTGGTACAAATTATTTCGCCATTTAACAATCACTTCTTTCTAGTCCGTATTTGAGTTCTACTGCTCAAACTAAACAACTTACCGCAAGCGCTTACATTAGAGTGGTGAACATCTATACTTTGATTATTAAAAACCGGTATATACATATATGAACTAGTATTTCTACCCCGAATACCTTTCTACCAATTGATAAAAAAGGTATTCAGTTAATTTTAAGAACGAACAAAAGTGCACCTTTCTGGATCCGGGATGATGGAAATAATTACTTAACCATTCACGAACCATTGAGGCGCACTAATAAAATAGGGCTATAATATTATGAGAAATATATTCATGATGTTTTACTAATATTATCTAATTTGTTGAGACTTCATTTATTTCTAGAATTTGTCAATCTTAGATTTAAACGTATTCAGTCACTCATCCAAATCCTTTTAAACCAGACTGGACGGTAATCAGAATATTTAGATTGCGGAACAACATGTTCATTACAATACAGCTAAATGATTCTTTTAACAATTGGAAGATTGGGCTAAACATTTTAGAGAAAACTGCATTCTTATGTGCAAGGTGCACAACGTGAGAGGGGCACAAAAACTAAAATGATGATATTTTTATCGTATCTAGAATAAAGTTCGGTGTGATAAAACGATACCTGGCTTACTTACTCTAGAAAAAAAGCTATTTGTAGGGGTGCTGGATTTATAATAAAAAAACAGGGTTTTATATTTGAAAACGGTGATTACAGATAGCTCAAAAAGTTATATAGATTTTACTATTCGTATAGTTAAGGGGAAGCGTATGTTTTAAGAACCTATCCTAAGTAATATTTAGATCAATTACACCTCTCTAATTATACGAAAAAAAGCCTACAAATTTAGTAGGCTTTCAAGCAAAAAAATAAAGACCTTAGGGGAGTACATTACCTGCAGCCCGGTAAATTTCATACCATTCTTCTCGCGTCAGCATAATATTAGACGCTTTGGCAATGTTTGTTAGTCGTTCTGTATTCATTGTGCCGACAACTGTTTGGATTTTGGCAGGGTGACGTAAAATCCAAGCCACTGCGATTGTGGATTTATTCACGCCATACTTTTCACTGATTTCCAGAAGTTTGGCATTAACCTCGGGGAATTTTTCATGATCTATGAATACGCCCTCAAATGTTCCATATTGGAAAGGGGACCACGCCTGGATGGTCATATCGTTTAAACGACTATAATCTAAAATACTACCGTCTCGGTCAACAGCGTTTACCTGCTTTGTATTCGCTAGAATCCCGGCATCAATCATTCCTGTATGCGTGATGCTAAATTGGAGCTGATTGGTGATTAAATCTTGTTCAACATATCTTTTTAACAATTCAATTTGCATCGGGTTATGATTACTTACACCAAAATGGCGTACTTTTCCGCTAGCCTTTAATTCAGCAAAGGCCTCTGCTACTTCTTCGGGTTCTGCTAATGCGTCAGGACGATGAAGAAGAAAAACATCGATATAATCCGTTTTTAAACTTTTCAGGCTAGCATCAACAGAAGTTAAAATATGTTCTTTAGAAAAATCGAAATAACCTTTTCGAATGCCTGCCTTTGTTTGTATGTACATTTTTTCTCTGATAGCTGGGTTCATATCAATCGCATCTGCAAAAATTTCTTCGGATCTTCCTGCGGCATAAATATCGGCATGATCAAAGAAGTCGATGCCAAGTTCCATTGCGTTATGTATCACGTTTGCTGCCTCGCTTTTAGATAGTTCACCCATTCTCATACAGCCTAACGAAATGTTCGATACTGCCAAATCGCTTTTACCTAATTTGATTTTTTTCATAAAATCCCCCTACTTTCAATTGTTGTCTGTAGTATAGCATATAGGGAATCTTTGGAGAATTTCAAGGTTTCATGAACCAAAAACTGGTATGATTATTCATATTGAATCAAAGGGGAAGTGATGTGCAATTTCACATGAAAAAATCAATGCACGAGATCGTCTTTTGGAAGTAATGCGGATCGTTGAAGAACATACTGATGAAGAGGAAATGCTGTCGATTCATGAGATACATGGATTCATTCCGGAAAGTGATGATGTTGGTATTGGTGCTGTTCGTGAAGATGTAAATTCACTTGAGAAATCAATTGTTTTTCCAGTTCTAGCGGTTCAGGAGAAGAATGGTATGGTAAAACAATTCCATTACGATGGCCGACTTTTTGAAAAACATGAACTACGTATTCTAATGGACATGGTATCTGCAGCTAAGTTTATACCTAAACAGGAAAGAAATAAAATGTTAATGAAAATTAAACAACTTACGAGTCGGCGTATAGCAGAGCAGTTGAAAAATGAACTTCGGGTGGCAGATAAGCCGAACCACGAAGAAGTAGGAATCGTGTCGTTTATTCAGTTGTTACATGAAGCCGTACAAAACAACCAGGTAATCGCTTTCCAATATGGAGACTATAATCAGGACATCAATTTTACGCTTAGAGAAAAGGGTAAAGACTATTTTGTTCAGCCATATGAACTTGTATGGGAAAAGGAGCGGTATTACTTAATAGGGAATTTTATGTCTATCGGACAAATGCGACAATATCGTGTTGATCGGATGCGTAATATCCGGGTTTTAGATGAAAAGTTTGTACCGGAACCTAATTTAAATATCGACAAATATATTAGTGGAATGTTCCACATGTTTGGCGGCGATACGATATCGCTTGAAGTTGAATTCAATCAATCACTATTAAATGCTGTTGTAGATCGTTTTGGTGTAGATGCTAATATTAATATACAGAAGCATAATAATACCTTTGTCTTAAAAACACGAGCTGTTGATAGTAAGGGTCTTTTACAATGGCTGCTTAGATGGGGGAGTGATGCAAAAGTGCTTCATCCCGAAAAGCTCATTGAAGCAATGAAAGAGGAAGCAAGAAAGTTATATAATCGCTATCAATAATCGACCTTTGTGGATATCCGCAAAGGTCGATTATTTTGATTTATTACAATAAGGAGGAATCAAAAATATAGGGGGAATAGAAAATGAAAAAACTATTTTATGTGTTGGGTATTGCAATGATTTTATTGGTAGCGGCGGGATGTGGGGACATTGATGAAAAGAATGACCGCGAAGTTAGCTCTGCACAAGGCGCAAGTAAAGAAGTGAGCGAAGAGGTGGAAGAGGAAGAAGTTGAAGAAAAAGAAAAAGCGGTTGGTGTTCGTTCAAATCCATTGCCATTTGGAGATACGATAACTGTTAAAGAAAATATTTATGACGACAGCTTTAATGCTTATGATTCATCATTTGACATTACGTTATTAGAAGTGATTCGTGGCGAAGAAGCTTGGAAAGTGATTGAAGAGGAAAACCCGTATAATGAACCAGCCGAAGAGGGTTATGAATATGTGCTGGTCAAAGCGAAGGGTGTTTTAACAGAGTCAGAAACTGAAGATGACTTTTTATGGGCATCATCGATGAATTTCGATTTTGTTTCCAGCGGTGGCGAAGTGTATGATTCGGTTTCTGTGGTAACGCCAAAAGAGTTTGAAAAAGAATTATACAATGGTGGAACTGTAGAAGGTTATATCTCTGGACAAGTGAAAACTGGGGATGATTTCAAAGTGTCCTATAATTCAAGTGAAGGCTCACCTGTATTCTTTAATGTTGAGTGAAGTGAGTAATAAAATTATTTATTAGTAATAAAAGTAAACCCGTAAGGCTATCCAAATGAGCTAGTCAATATTCCTTGACTAGCTCATCTCTTTACCTTGCTGACTCTGTAATTTACCTTCTTCTAAATACAAAATTCGAGCGCCTAATTTTAAAGCTTCGCTATGGCTATGTGTAACCAGGATGATTGGTATTTTCCATAGTTTATGAAGTCGTAATAATTCATCATGACTTCTATCACGTGTTGCATCGTCTAATGCTGAGAACGGTTCGTCCAAAAGCAGAAGATCGGGTTCGGTTGCCAACGCACGTGCAATGGCGACGCGTTGTTTTTCTCCTCCCGATACTTCGTTGGGATATTGATCCTTCAAATGCCCAATACCTAACTCATTCATTAGTTTAATTGCAAAGTCTTCGGATTTCATGCCGTATGCGATATTTTTCCACACAGTCAAATGAGGAAACAAGGCGTAGTCTTGAAAGAGATAACCTATTTTACGTTGCTGGATAGGGACATTTATCTTTTTTACTTCGAATAAAACCCTGTTATTCAGTTTGATAACTCCATCTGTTGCCTTCGTAAGCCCCGCAATACTATTAAGGATTGTCGTTTTACCGGAACCAGAAGGGCCAAAAAGCACGACGATTTCCTCTTTCGCTACCTTGAAATCGATGGCTAAGTCAAAATGGGACAATGTTTTTTCTATTGTGACTGTAAGCATTATAGACTCCTTTACACTACTTTTTTCGCGGTTCTGAATAGCGTATCATGTTTCGTTTACTCCACCAGTTCAGCCAAAGAATGGCACTAAATCCAAGAGCTATGATAATTACAACCCAAAATGTCGCCATCTCCATATTGCCTGATTCAACTGCAAAGTAAATGGCTAAGGGAATCGTATCCGTCACGTTAGGAATATAACCGGCAAGCATAAGTGTCGCGCCAAATTCGCCAAGCGCGCGGGCAAAGGATAACACTAAACCGGCTAATAATCCTGGCCAGGCGAGTGGAAATGAAATTGTCCAAAAGACTTTCCATTTCGATGCGCCCATCGTATAAGCAGCGTATTCAATATTTGGCTCATACTTTTGAAATGCGGCGGCAGCACTTTGATACATTAGTGGAAAAGAAACGACAACGGCCGCGATAATGACTGCATACCATGAGAAGACGACCTGGAAATCAAACCAATCGATAAGCAACCGTCCTAAAAATCCGTTTTTGCCAAACAGATACAGCAACCCAAATCCAACGACAGTTGGTGGAAGCACGAGTGGTAATAAAATAATGGCTTCAATGGCGCTTTTTCCGTAAAACGAATTTCGAGCAAGGACCCGTGCAAGGAACACACCGATAATAAAGACAATAACCGTAGCAATAGCGGCTGTTTTAAAGGATAGCCATAAAGGAGAAAGATTTACATCAGTCAATACAAATCACCTAACTTCATTTTCTGAAACCATGTTTCACAAAAATCATCTGTGCTTCATCTGAAGCCATAAACTCAACAAAATCCGAGGCTTCATTTTCATGTTTCGAATCTTTTAGTACAGCTGCGGGATAGATAATAGGATCATGAAAACCATCTTCAACGGTTGCCAAAACTTTAATACTTTCAGAAGTAAGCGCATCACTTTCATAGATAAAACCGATGTCCACATTGCCTGTTTCAACATACGTTAGCACTTGGCGGACATCTTTTGCAAGGACAAGTTTGTCTTCTAATGAATCCCACATATCCAGCGTGTGTAAGAGTTGTTTTGAATACATTCCTGCAGGGACGCTTTCGGGGTTTCCAATTGCGAATTGTGCAATGTCATTTGCTGAAATATCTTCAATTGATTCATAGTCGATAGGCGAATTATTGCCGGTTATGAGAACAAGTTTGTTACCTGTAATATCTTCACGCGTCTCCCGGATAATGAGATTTTCTCGATCTAATGTATCCATCCACTCTAGATTTGCAGAAATGAAAACATCCACAGGTGCTCCCTGTTGAATTTTCTGTGCGAGGCTTCCAGAGCCGCCTATGTTAAATGTTAGTAGTACATTATTTTGGCTTTCATAAAGCACCTGTATTTCTTCCATTGCAGCTGTTAAACTAGTCGCCGCAGAAACCATTAATTTAACAGGTTTATCTGTTGCAGAGGCATTATTTTGATCGTTGACACAAGCCGTCAGTATAAGGGAAAACAGAAGGAACACTAACAGCGTTATTTTTTTCAATTAGATTCTCCTATCTAGTAATTACAGATATTCAATAAAACGTAGTTACTCTTAAGTCTAATTGGATTTGTTATATAAGTAAATGAGAAAACTAAATAAATGTGTCTAACTTAGAGCGAAGAAATCGTGAACTATAAAATTTTTAGTATCCAAATATTTGGGAAGAGGTGAAGAAATTAAAATTTAATTGCCAGGTAAAATGGAAACTTACGAAATATTATTAGGCAAATAAAACCCCCTTCAGTTTAAGTTGAAGGGGGCTAACATTATCAGTTAATTTCGTTTATAACGATTTATTTTTATATTTAACATACCTCCCGCTAATTCAAATTGATAATGTAGTGCGGGAGGATTCCCAAGGTAACTCTAACTAATTAGGGAGTGCTAAATAGAATAGTAGCAGCAACACCACTCGCGGCTGCATCACCATTCGTGGTTACTCTTACTGACAATAAATCACATTGCAGAACATCGACGTTTCCAACTGCTACAGCGCAACAATTTGGAAGATTTGGTCCTTGAACAGTCGCTATGATACCTGTTCCTGTTGCAGTAACACCACAATTTGTGCTTCTAAATATCTCGGCACTAAACGTCTCATCCGCGTCTAAACCTTCATCGCGAATACTGAATACCAGGCCTGTAATGGTTGCGTCTTGAGGAACGACTACATTATTTCGCACAAAACCCATAACACCACCAGATGAACTACCAAGCCCAAGGAAATCTAAATTTCCAATGGATTGATCTGTTGCTAAATAGATCGTCATGGCTCCTTGTCCAGTCGAACCCGTGGGTCCGGTAGGTCCAGTCGCGCCAGTTGCACCCGGAAGTCCGTTCGCACCCGTCGGTCCGGTAGGTCCGGTAGCTCCGTTAGTTCCATTTGCCCCAGTAGGTCCTGTCGCACCAGTTGCACCCGGAAGTCCGTTCACACCCGTAGGTCCAGTCGGTCCGGTAGCTCCGTTAGTTCCATTTGCCCCAGTAGGTCCTGTCGCACCAGTTGCACCTGGAAGTCCGTTCGCACCCGTCGGTCCAGTTGGTCCAATTAAACCATTTGCTCCGGTAGGTCCTGTCGCACCAGTTGCACCCGGAAGTCCGTTCGCACCCGTAGGTCCAGTCGGTCCAGTTGGCCCCTTGCATTTAATTATGCAACAACAAGATTTGCGCTTACATTTATTACATTTATCACATTTATCTTTTTTACTCATATTTTCACCTCCCTTTCTCTAACATCTTATTCAACTAGTCGGTCGGGACGACGGGCTATCAACTACTTGTACACATTAAAATTAAAAAAAGAGCCAAATGAAGGAAAGGGAATCATACAAATATCTATTTGCTCTAGCTTAAGGAAGGGCTCCGATGGTAAATGTATATTATTGTATTAAATCATTCAACATTGGAGGCCCAATCTAATATCAGTGCGGTTGTTTATAAGAAAGGCGTAGTAGCAGTCAGCAATATATGGATGAATATCAATTATGGACAGCTCTAATCTTATTATGGTAACCATATATATTAATCAATATTAATATTTGTGGTCGTCAATTATTGAATCCAAATAAATTTTATTGTTGATAATAGTGCTATCATTCGGCTTGTATTTTCTAGCTATTTCATTATGGAAATAGGACTTGTCGTATTGTTTTAAGCGGTCATACAGAACACATAATTGAAGATGGGGTAACCAAGTAGAAAATGAAATATTTTGATAGCTTACTTGTTGGTTATTTTCATGAATCGGCGCTTGACTGTACCAGTAAATTGCTTCAGAGTTTTTCTGTTGTTCCATAAAGTAATAGCCAAGACGGCAACACGCTTCTGGGCGGGGCACATCATAGGTAAAGGTACGCAAGGTGGACTTAACCTCATTGTCTTTGTCGTTTAATGCAAGATAACAATCGGCCAGTTTAAAACAGGCCCTAATATTATCTTCTATCCACCCAAGATTCGAGGTTAGAAACCGTTCATAGTAAAGGATAGCTTCCTCAAAAAGACTATGGTCCACGAGCTCATTGGCATAATAAAAAGTATCTCGGGGAGAGAGTGTTTCACCCGAATCCACCAACTTTTTGTATATTCTCAGGTTTCGCTCAGAATCATGACTCAAAGGGGAATGGGTGACAGCCACTTCGCTTACGAAAATCTCCCCTGACACAGCCAGATACTCATGAACAGCCCCGATCCATAAAAACTTGTTTTCCTTTTTGACTAAACGATGCCTTCTTAGATGGGAAGTTAAATTCCCTTCGCTATCAAAACTTAACTGATAATCCATTGAAACCGCATCGGTTGATTGCTGAAGTGATTTTTTCAGCATTTTAAACTTATCCCGATTTTCTTCAGTAAATACATCATCAGCATCTAGCCAAAGAATGTATGTTTTCGTAGCTTGTTGAAATGAAAAGTTTCTTGCCGCTGCAAAATCATCAATCCAGGGAAAATCAAAAATTCGATTCGTATACTTTTTGACAATTTCTTTTGTCTTATCTGTGGAACCTGTGTCTACGATGTTAATCTCATCAACAAGCCCTAGCACTGAGTCTAAACACCTTCCGATTACCTCTTCTTCATTTTTAACGATCATGCACAAACTTATCGTTATCACATTTATCCCTCCAAACATTCCCTTTATGTATATGCGGAATTAATTAATATGACGGGATGGAATGTCCAGCTCCTTCTCATTTGTTGAAAACGGGTTTCCTTCACATATATCACTGCATATAGTAAACTAGCGCAAATTTGGGCTATTGAATGATCGAAAGGGGATAAAATGAAGGAATCATCAAAAGGAAATAGTAAAGATAAACAGTTGGAGCAGTATCGGGTTGTGGATAAGGGAACAAAAATGACAACGAATCAAGGCTTAAAAGTATCAGAAGATGAATTTTCATTAAAAGCTGGGGTCCGTGGTCCAACGCTAATGGAGGATTTTCATTTCCGAGAAAAAGTAACGCATTTTGACCATGAACGAATTCCGGAGCGCGTTGTTCATGCCAGGGGCTATGCGGCACACGGGGAGTTCGAGTTGTATGAATCCATGAAAGAGTTTACTAAAGCCGGATTTCTTCAAGATCCAGGTACGAAAACTCCGGTTTTTGTGAGGTATTCAAATGTTGCCGGAAGTAGTGGATCGTCTGATACTGTGCGGGATATACGTGGTTTTGCGACTAAGTTTTATACAGAAGAAGGGAACTACGATCTCGTAGGCAATAACGTTCCCGTATTTTTTATACAAGATGCCATCAAGTTCCCTGATCTTATTCATGCAGTAAAGCCGGAGCCGCACAATGAAATTCCGCAAGCCTCTACCGCACACGATACATTTTGGGATTTCGTAGCCAATAATCAGGAGTCAGCTCATACGGTCATGTGGCAAATGTCAGACCGATCCATCCCGAAAAGCTGGCGGATGATGGAAGGTTTCGGTGTTCATACATTTCGTTTTGTAAACGATAAAGGAAAGTCGCGGTTTGTGAAATTTCATTGGAAACCAGTGCTTGGTGTCCATTCACTTGTTTGGGATGAAGCGCAGAAAATATCTGGGAAAGATGCAGACTACCAACGACGGGATTTATGGGAATCAATTGAAATTGGGCATTTTGTCGAATATGAGTTTGGCGTTCAAATGATTGAAGAAGAAGATGAATTTAAGTTCGACTTCGATGTTCTTGATGCAACGAAAATATGGCCGGAAGAAATTGTCCCCGTTAAAATAATTGGGAAAATGACATTGAACCGAAATGTCGACAACGTATTTGCAGAAACAGAGCAAGTGGCTTTCCACCCAGGAAATGTTGTTCCAGGGATTGATTTTACAAATGATCCATTACTTCAAGGAAGATTGTTTTCATATTTAGATACCCAGCTTATTCGTCTTGGAGGTCCGAACTTCGCTGAAATACCGATTAACCGCCCCGTATGTCCATTTCATAATAACCAGCGGAATGGCTACAGCCGCCAAACAATTAATGTCGGGAAAGTAAGCTACCACAATAATTCACTTGCGAATAATACACCTGCAACATCTACTGCCAAAGAAGGTGGGTTTGTTCATTATCAGGAAAAAGTTGAGGGCCGTGTAATCCAAGCGAGAAGTGATTCATTCAAGGATCATTTTTCTCAAGCAAGGTTATTTTGGAATAGTATGTCACCGCCGGAAAAGAAGCATATTATTGAAGCATTTTCATTCGAAGTGGGAAAGGTAAAGAATCGAAGTGTCAGACAGCAAGTTGTCAATATGTTTGTTAATGTAGATAAGGAAATGGCCACTATTATTGCGGATAATATCGGAGTGAAACGGCCTACAGGGGAACAATCGTCAGTCACTGCATCTTCTCCGGCGCTCAGTCAGGAAAATACGAATAGTTATCCTTACACGTTGAAAGTCGGCGTGCTAATTGGCAATGGATTTGACGCTGCGGAGGTGAAATCGACTGTCAATGCACTAACAAATGCCGGTGTTGTCGTGAATCTTATCAGTGAAATATTGGGAACGGTTAGAAGTGCAGATAATGTAAAGGGGAATATTACAGAAACGTTTCTCACGAGCAGCCCGGTCTTATATGATGCGTTATACGTCGTCGGAGGAACTGCAAACAATCAAGCGAAGTTTAATAAGGATGTAGAGGACTTTATCGAAGAAGCTTACATGCACTACAAACCGATTGGAATAGCGAAGAGTGGGACCTCGTTCTTTGAGGCATCAGAAGCGAAAGCTGGACCTGGAATTATTTTTGCAGTAGACAATCCTAATTTTGATAAATCATTTATAAAGGCAATTGCGAAGCAGCGTTTTTGGAAACGTGACATCTACTAAAAAAATGGCTGACATCCATTAAATGGAGCGTCAGCCTTTTTCAATACCATTCTTTCATTTGTTCGTCTTCGGCAATCATTTGTAAATCGTCTGGCGTAATCGTGATGACTTGGTAATCAGATGTATCTGCATAACGGTCCGCTGCTTCTTTCAGGAACTTAGGGGAACCTTCATTTTCCGAATCGTAAAGAATAAGAAGCCCATCGGAATTACGCAAGAAAAACTTGTTCTTTTCTACAAACTGCCACGGAGCTTCATATGGAATAGACGTGAGGCTTACATGGTAATCGGCATTCACAATGAGTTCCTCATACTTTTCCTTGTTCGTCTCGTTCCAATTCTTTTCTTGTTCAAGGAAGGGGGTGATGACTGCATAATTCAACTGAGGATAAGTTTCTTTTAGCTCCATTACAACTTCTACTGCCCATGCTTCAACGCCAAGTTGACCGCTGACAATGACCCATTCAAGGCCCTCATCAAGTAAAGAAAGGAATCGACTTTCTAATGCCAGTTTAATATATTTAATTCCCGGATGATTATCATCAAAAATACCAAGCTCGTGCTGTTTATAACCCGTAACGACTAAACGTTTCATATAAACACTTGCCTCCAATTCGATAAAATAAAAAAAGTCAGCTTCCACTGGAAACTGACTGGATATAACTTATGTAAGAAAGCCGCCTCTGCCGTATTTATATAGAAAGTTTTAAACCACCACTTTAATAAGTGGGTGTTCGCAAGAATCTTCCTGTCTGTCCTCATTGTTTTAAAAAGAATGAAGTATGCCATTCCGATCCCGATGTAAAACTCCCTGTTACAGTATAAAGGTTAAAACTTAATTGTCATACGAACAATGCAGCTTATAACGTTAGTATACACGACTTGATACCAGCATTCAATAGAAAGATTTACCTGAACATATAAAGTGTAAGTTAAAAGAAGTGTTATCGCCTTCCTGTCTAATCGCATAGAATAGAAATATATACGCAATTGGGGGGATACAAAGATGGCTTTATTCATCAATAATGATAATCATCCAGATGTTTATAAAAGTCAGCTAGACATTAAGGAACCAAATCAAAGCGTTTATAAGCAAGATTATATGTCAGAAATGATAAAAGAACAAAAAGAAGCAAATGAATTGTTAAGGAAATCTTTTCAGGAACTGGAAGAAGAGTATAAAAAACAAACTCAGTTACAGTCAAGAAGGATAACAAGTATAAAATATAACTTGAAAAAACTGGACGACAGATCCACCGAGCAAAAAGAGGTTGAAAGTGGCGTCATCGACTCATTGGAGAAATATGGGGAGAAGAATGAGGAGCTTATTTTGAAAATGGCTCAGCAAATAGATTTGCAACAAAAGATGGAAACTCAAGTATTAAAGCATCAAAATACCCAAGATGAAGTAATTAGTCGCCTCGAAAACCAGGAAGCATTATCGGAAAAGATGGTAAGGCAAATCGACAGCCTTCGTTCCGCTCTTTATGAACGAACACACTTTTTAGCGGAGAAAATTGAAGAAAGTTACAAGTCTACCTCATCCTATATTAATCAAATAATTAGTGGTTCAGAATTACCAATAGTACGCTATAAATTAAAGAGAAACGAGAAAAGTATTGACTAATAAGAGTGTCAGCACACAAGACTTTTGCGTAGCTGACACTCTTTGTTATTACGTCAGAAGGTATATGTATAACTTCGATTTACCGAAGTCTTTAGGGAAGGTGATCAAGGGAAATCCTTTCATAATAGTTATTCTTACTCGTATACCTATTTAAATTCTACTCAATCATTCAATTGCGAGTCATTTGAATTGAGTGAAAATAGTGTATACTGTTGTTAGATAAAGAATAGGCTTTAAGTTGAAAGGGAGAGAGATTAAATGCCAATAAACATACCCGGGGAATTACCAGCGAAACAATTATTGAAAAAGGAAAAAATATTTGTTATGGAAGAAGGGCGTGCGAAAGAACAGGATATACGTCCCCTTAATATAGCCATACTAAATTTGATGCCTGAAAAAGAGCGGACAGAGTTACAGTTGCTACGGCTGTTGGGAAATACGCCTTTACAAGTCAATATATCTTTTTTAAATACGGCATCTCATAAGTCGAAAAATATTAGCAAATCTCATTTAGATGATTTCTACGAAACTTTCCAGGAGGTAAAAGGACGTCGTTTTGATGGATTAATTATTACAGGTGCGCCGATTGAACATTTAGCATTTAAAGATGTGAATTATTGGGAAGAGTTAACGGAAATTATGGAATGGTCTAAAGAAAATGTAACGTCCGTCTTACATATTTGTTGGGGCGCGCAGGCGGCTCTTTATCATCATTATGGAATTGATAAATTCGATTTGCCCGAGAAATGTTTTGGGGTATTCTCACACAACGTTTCGGATCCCACGGTGAATTTGGTACGTGGTTTCAATGATGAGTTTAATGCGCCTCATTCACGTTATACAGATGTACCTGTGGAAGAAATTGAGAGAAATCCAGAATTAACACTGCTTTCGAAGTCGGATGATGCTGGGGCGTTTATAGTCATTTCAAAGGATGAAAAGCATATTATGATCACGGGACACCTTGAGTACGATGCAGACACACTTGCCGAAGAGTTTAACCGAGACATTAATAAAGGGGTTGACGTCAAGATCCCTGCAAACTACTTCCCGAATGATGATCCAGCGAGAGAACCATTGAATACATGGCGTTCGCATACACACTTACTCTTTTCAAATTGGCTCAATTATTATGTTTATCAAGAAACACCATTCGAATGGAAATAATGGAATTGGAAAAGGGATACGCTCATCGATGAGCGTATCCCTTTAATTTATTAGGTAACATTAAATTTTTGAATTGATTTTTCATCCCGATTAAACGGGAGAATAATTTCCATAGAAAGTATAAACTTTCTTAACCGCGGTAATTGCTCCACTAGGCGTCCTCTAACCTAAGCAACGTAAACCCTACCTACTTTTACGTCCTTGCGACCCTATAGTCGCGCCAGTGTGAATAAGTATTCTCAAAAACATTACGTAGAATGCCAGAAATCAAATTTCATTTGTTACCCGAATTGTTAACTTGATTATTATCTCATACTTGTGATGGGAAGTCAAACACTTTAATTACTTGTAGTAAATGGTTACATTGATAATAAAGCATTTGGGTTTTTATTTTACTCAAAGTATATTAAACTGAATGTATATGTAAAACTATTTTTTAAGGAGGCGTTTAATATGGCCTATGTAATTACGAATGCATGTATATCAGAAAAAGCAGCAGACTGCGTAACAGTGTGTCCCGTTGACTGTATAGAAGAAGGCGAAGATCAGTTCTTCATCGACCCGGATACTTGTATAGATTGTGGAGCTTGTGTAGCGGCTTGTCCTGTTGAAGCAATTTACCACGAAGAAGATTTGCTGACTGAGGATCTTCCATTCCTAGAAAAAGCAAAAACATTTTATAATATCGCATAAATAATATTTTTATAAGCTAGAGGGATACGTTCATAAATGAGCGTGTCCCTTTTTTTATTCTTATAAACTAATAATTCATTTGTTTTTGAAAGAAGGGTTGATAGTATTCGTATAATTGTATACGATTATACGAAAAGGGGAGATTCTATGAGCCAATTTTCAGTACCTTGTGCTGTTTACCGAGGAGGAACGAGTAGAGGTTTATTTTTTAGTGAAACTGATTTACCCAAGGATAAAAAAGGAAGGCAAAAAATATTTTTGAATGGATTAGACGCCTATAATCTTTCACAAGTGAATGGCTTAGGGAGTGGGACTTCTCATACAAGTAAAGTTGTCGTCATTAAGCCACCTTCGGTTGAAGGGGCACATGTGGATTATACTTTTTATCAAATAGGAATTGGTGAAGAAGTTATAGATGCGAATGGGACTTGCGGTAATTTAATGGCGGCAGTGGGCGCCTATGCTATTGATGAAGGACTTGTTTCAATAAGAAGTCAAGGTAAAGAATCCTTTGTTCCTTGCGAAGGATATTTCACCGTTACTGCATTTAACACGAACATTGGAAAGTTGATTCGTTTAAAGGTTCCAACTATAAATGGAAAATCAAAAGTTAACGGTACTTATGAAATGTCGGGTATGAAATTGCCAGGAGCCAAGTATGTGGTCGATATTTTAGCACCGGGTGGAGGTAAGTTGGGGAGCACGTTACCTTTAGGAACTACGTGTGAATTAATTATAAAGGAAAAACAATTTAATGTTTCAGTCATCGATATTGTGAATCCCTTCGTTTATTTAACAGCCGAGTCAATCGGGGTGGATGAAAAGAAACTGTTTACAGACTTGTCGGATGACAATAAGTTGCTTGATCTATTAGAACTTGTCAGGTGTGAAATGTCGGTTCAAACGGGCTTGACGAAATCTATTACTGAAGCGGTCGATGCTCCGGCGATTCCTAAAATAGCAATCGTCTCAGCCCCGGAAGATTATGTGACAACATCGGGAACAGAAATAATGAAAGATGAAGTTGATATCATTGCCAAAATGGTTTCAATGGGTAAATTTCACCGTACTTTCGCAGGAAGCGGATTATACAATTTAGCCGCCGCTGCACTAATACCCGGAACAATTCCAAATAACTGTTCCGGATTTAAGGCGGATATTGGAGAACGTGTCGTCAGAATTGGTCATCCAGATGGAATTGCACAGGTGAGAGTCCGATTAACCGCAGATGGAGAAGATATCGAATATGTCGGGCTGGACCGAACTGCCAGGCGGATAATCGCAGGGAATCTTTATATTCCCGAATGAAAAGTATTATTGGTGAAATGGGTTGTGAAAGAGGAAGGGAAGGTTTTTCCGAAATGGACTATTCCGAGATCAAGAGCGAAGTTTATACTACACTAAAAGTAGAGGATAATACGTATCACTATTACAGTCTTCAACAATTGGAAGGGCAGGGTATGGGGAATATATCTAGGCTGCCATATTCCATAAAGGCACTACTCGAAAGTGCAATAAGGCAATTCGATGGTAAGCAAATTACAGATGAACACATAGCTTTGCTAGCAAATTGGCAAACGACACAAAGAAGTAATAAAGAAATCCCCTTTAAGCCTGCAAGAGTTATCCTGCAAGATTTCACAGGTGTTCCTGCAATTGTTGATCTCGCGGCGATGAGAAGCGCTGTTGTTGAATTGGAAGGGAATAGTGAATTAATTAATCCACAAATCCCTGTTGATTTAATCGTTGATCACTCCGTTATTGTAGATTCGTCGGGGAATGAGGATGCCTTTAATTACAACCTTGAGTTGGAATATGAACGAAACGCTGAACGATATAGGTTTGTTAGATGGGCACAACAAGCATTCGATAATTTCAGGGTGGTTCCACCTGCTTCTGGAATTGTTCACCAAGTTAATTTAGAGCACTTGGGCACATCAGTTACGACCACCGAACAGAATGGGTCAACTGAAGTACATTTGGATACATTGGTCGGAACAGATTCACATACGCCAATGATTAATGGGCTAGGTACGATTGGGTGGGGTGTTGGAGGAATTGAAGCCGAAGCTGCAATGTTAGGGCAACCGCTTTACTTTGTCATCCCAGAAGTTGTCGGCGTAAAGCTTGTTGGAAAATTACCAGAAGGCTCAACGGCGACAGATTTAGCATTAACTGTAACAAGTTTGCTGCGTGAAAAAGGAGTCGTTGGAAAAATAGTAGAATTTTTCGGTTCCTCGCTGGCACATATTACGCTTGCGGACCGGGCAACTATCGCTAATATGGCGCCGGAATACGGTGCAACAATGTCATTTTTTCCTACCGATGAAGTTACGATGGATTATTTAGATTTAACGGGAAGAAGCCGATATGTTGAGTTGTCCAAGGCGTATCATCAAGCGCAAGGGTTATTCCGCACTGAATTAACAGAAGACCCAGTATTTACAGAGGTAATTGAACTGGATTTGACAAAAATTGTCCCGAGTTTAGCTGGACCTAAAAGACCACAAGATAAGGTGGCACTTACTGCAATGAAAGAAGAGTTTATGGCATCTCTTTCTAAACCCGTTGCCGAACGTGGCTATGGATTACCTCCTGAAGAACTAGAGAGAAAGTTCATATTGGAAAAGTCCGAAACAGAGCTTACAACGGGTGACATAGTACTAGCGGCAATTACGAGTTGCACAAATACGTCGAATCCATATGTAATGATTGCTGCGGGGTTACTTGCGAAAAAAGCGGTGGAAAAAGGGCTTGTCACAGCAACACATGTCAAAACAAGTTTAACGCCTGGTTCTACAGTTGTTACGAAATACTTACAACACTCGGGGCTACTTGCGTATCTGGAAGAACTCGGGTTTTATGTCGACGGATATGGATGCGGTGCGTGCTGTGGAAACACTGGGCCCCTTGCTGAAGAAATTGAAGATGTGATTCAAGAACATGATTTAATCGTATCGTCTGTCCTAAGTGGAAACCGGAACTTTGAAGGTAGAGTTCACCCACTAATCAAAGCAAATTACTTAGGATCTCCTCCATTAGTGGTCGCATATGCTCTTGCCGGATCCGTTCAAAAAGATTTAATTAACGAACCTTTAGGAAAAGATCTTGACGGAAATGGCGTTTATTTAAAAGACATATGGCCCTCATCCAAAGAAATTGAAGAAATTACAGCATCCACTGTCCATGCGACTCTATTTGAAAGTCAGTATGGAAGTATATTTGAGAACGATCGTTGGAATGCAATTCATGCACCTACTGGACCTTTATATGAATGGGATGAAAATTCAACATACATACAGGAAGCACCGTTTTTAAAAAGTGTGAGCAACAAAGAGTCCATTACCGAAAGATTTCAAGCTATGAACGTGTTGTTAATGCTGAGAGATTCGATTACGACAGATCATATATCACCTGTAGGGCATATTGCACTTACATCCCCAGCAGGTATTTATTTAACTGAACGGGGAGTTTCTCCGAGACAATTTAACTCCTACGGTTCAAGACGTGGCAATCATCATGTCATGATGAGAGGAACATTTGCTAATATCCGTTTACGAAATGAGCTAGTCGAAGGGAAAGAAGGGGGCTACACGAAATTCTTCCCAACTGGCGAAATCTTGCCGGTGTTTGATGCAGCTATGAAATATCAAGAAATAAATAAAAGCTTACTCATTATTGCAGGTGGTGAATACGGCACAGGAAGTTCAAGGGATTGGGCAGCGAAAGGGACTGCTTTACTCGGGGTGAAAGCCGTGCTTGCGGAAAGTTTTGAGCGAATTCATCGAAGTAATCTTGTTGGTATGGGCGTACTTCCGATACAGTTTATGAAAGATGAAAATGCCTCTTATCATAATTTAGATGGTACGGAACAATTTGATATTACTGGGTTGAATGAGGTACCTAGTCACGGACAAAGAGTGACAATCAAAGTCACAAAGTCGAATGGTGAAGTAAATACGTTTAAAGCAATTGTAAGGTTGGATAGTGTTGTAGAAGTAGAACATTATATGAACGGTGGTATATTACCCTTCGTAATGAAGCAATTCACCCTATAAATTTATGCAAGAGGATTTTATTATGGACGGACTATTACACGGCAAAAGAATGTCATCAAGTGACGTTGCTTATCAAGAATTAAAACAAAGAATTATTAAATTTCAGTACGAACCTGAGTTACAACTTATCGAAGAGCAGTTATCTAAAGAACTTGAAGTTAGTAGAACACCATTACGTCAAGCATTATATCGGCTTACTTTGGAAGGTTTACTCATTAAAAAGCCGAACGGTAGAATATATGTGGCGCCGATAACGTTAACCGAAGTAGAAGAAGTATATAAAGTGCGGGAGGTCATGGAAGGTCTATTGGCGAAAGAAGCAACCATAAATATGACAGATGAAAAGCTACAAGAGTTAGATGACTTAGTCGTATTAATGAAATTGTCAGCTGCAGAAAATCGTAATGAACATACAGTGATGTATGGTAGTCAATTTCATGCAATCCTTTATTCATTAAGTACGAATCAAACAGCTAAGCGTTTTATGGAACAGTTAAATGGACAAATTGAACGCTATCGAAGAATTAGCGGATATAAAAATCCAGCGTATATCCATACCGTTCCTGTACAAGAGCATAAAGAAATTTTAAACTTAATACGTGAAGGTAATCCTGAAAATGTAGAAATTGAAATGAGAAAGCATATTAACCGAAGTTTAGAGATTGCAAAGGTAACACTAGAGTTAGATTTGAATATATAGAGAGTCTTTGGAAAGGCAATGATTCAGTTGAATTATTGCCTTTTACGAAACTAATTATGTTAAAACGAATTGACGATTTAAATCTAGGTGTATTGCAACTAGCCTATTCAATCAGTAACGAACAATATATATTTCAACCTTTTTCTTATAACTCCTTCCTATGCCTGCTATAATGGGATAAAGAGTTGTACGAGAAAAATAGGGATAGGTGATTACATGTTCAAGGGGACACTGCAACGGAAAATTCTTATAATGGTCGTTTCCTTGATATCACTTATTATGATACTCATGCTAGGCCTTTTTATATACATAGACTACAGCCGAACATATGAGAGAACAGAAGAAAATAGTTTACAAACAGCTAAAATATTATCACATATGGATACTGTGCAAGATTCGATTTCAACAGAAGATCAATCCGCGGAATTACCTCCAATCATTGACTACTACAAATCCCAAGTAGGTGCCTCTTTTATCGTTATTAAAGATAAGAACGGCCAGATTTTGACGCACCCTAATAAAGAAAGAGTAGGTCAGGTAACAACATTTAAAGATGAATTCACCGCAATTGTTTTTGGAGGATTTTATTCGGGTATATCGGGTGAAACAATGGGGCAAGCGATTGTTGGAGTAGCGCCCGTTTATAATGATGATAATCAAATAATAGGGACAGTAAAAGTGGGTTTCTTAGTTGAAAGTTTATCCGGAGCTATTTTTGAAAGAGCAAAAAACCTTTTTTATTTTTCGCTATTTATATTTGTTCTGGCAATTTTATCAAGCGTATTATTAGCCAGAAGTATCCGAAAAGATACGCTAGGATTAGAGCCAGAACAAATTGCTGCTTTTTATAGTGAACGAAGAGCTATTCTATCTTCAATAAGTGAAGGAATTATAGCTATTGATGCTTCTGGGAACATTACCTTGATGAATACAGCGGCAAAAGAAATATTGGATTTGGCACATAATCATATTACCGAACCGATTCAATCTGTGATTCCAACGTTTGTGCTAAGCGAACAGTTTATTAATAATGAAATTCATCAATCATTCGAGTTAAATGTGAAAGATAAGATACTCATTATGACCACAGTACCTTTACGGAATGGGGTCAATCAAAAAGGAGCAGTAATTACATTTAAGGATAAGACAGAAACGATTGGAATGGTAAATAGGTTGTTTGAAGTGAGTAAGTACTCGGATAACTTAAGGGCGCAAACACATGAATTTACGAATAAGTTATATGTTATATCAGGCCTTCTCCAGTTAGGAAAGTATGATCAAGCAATTCAAATGATTCAAGAGGAGATTGATGTAACTGAATATGAGAATCGAATAGTATTTGAACATATAAAGGACTCGAACGTACAAGCGATTATTCTAGGGAAAATGGGCATGGCATCAGAAATGAAAACATCGTTTGTTTTAGATGAAAATAGTAGTCTTAAAGAATTACCGCCGTTTATCCGAACTGGCGCATTGACGATTATCATCGGCAATCTTATTGACAATGCGCTCGAAGCGGTATCTGCTCAAGAAAAAAGGGAAGTAAGTTTTTTTGCGCTTGATATTGGTGAAGATATAATTATTGAAGTTACAGATAACGGTCCGGGAATTCATTCCGATTTATTATATGAGGTATTTAAGCAAGGTTTTTCAACGAAAAGTGAAGCGAATCATGGGTTTGGATTGGCGAATGTTCAAAAGATTGTCCGAGGTTTAGGCGGAGATATACAAGTGACAAGTGATGATAGCGGTACAACTTTTTCCGTGTATATCCCTAAAACAGAGAAAGTAGAAGGAGACTTGATATGATTAATGTATTAATAGTAGAAGATGACTTCCGAATTGCTGAAATACATCAAAGTTTACTAGAAAGTATTGATGGCATTAAAGTTGTTGGCAAGGCATTGCGTGCAGAAGAGAGTTGGAGTTTCATCGAAACACACAAGGTAGACCTTTTGCTTGTTGATGTTTATATGCCAGATCAACTAGGTATCGATTTAGTAATCGAGTTAAAGAAAAAATATAGTCATTTAGATTACATAATGATAACGGCTGCAAGGGATACCAATTTACTTGAGAGAAGTCTGAAAGCCGGTGTTTTTTACTATTTAATAAAACCAGTTGAATTAGAAAAGTTGAGAGAAGTAATAGAACTCTATAAAACACAGAAAGAAATAATGCTGTCAAACGAGTTTGTCGACCAGAAAATGGTTGATTTAGTTTTCAGAATTTCATCAACTGAATCCAAGTCCAATGAATATCTTCCCAAAGGAATAAATGAGCTCACGCTATCGAAAGTGCTTGAAATAGTGAAAAGTTTACCGGACGGTACAACTGCAGAGGAGATGGGGGAGCGGCTAGGTGCATCGCGAACGACGGCTCGAAGGTATATGGAGCATCTTGTTTCTACTGGAAAGATGAAAGCGGAATTAGAGTATGGAATCGTCGGTAGGCCCGAGAGAAAATATTTTCATCAGTGAGCATTCTCTATGAGGATGCTTTTTTGAACTTAATGAACAAAATGGTTTTAACTTTCTTATGTTCCTTTAAATTGTAAACGGTTACAGTTTGAAAACTTCCTGTACAATTGACTTATAACTTAGAAAACAAACATAAGGAGTGGCTGAGAGATGAAAAGAATATTACTATTTTTGACGATGTCAATTGCACTTGTTTTAACGGCATGTTCACCTGGAGGGGCGAGTGATAAGGAATTCCCGTCAAAAAACATTGAATTTGTTGCACCTGCTTCACCAGGTGGCGGATATGACGCAACATCAAGGGCTATCCAAAAAATATTGACAGATGAAAAACTTGTAGAACAAAATATTAACGTTGTTAACAAACCGGGTGGTAACGGGGAAGTTGGTTGGAAATACTTACAAACCAGAGATGCACACAGTCTGGCAATCGATTCTAGCCTCATAGTAACAAACAATATCCTAGGTGCGAGCGATATGACTTTTAAAGATGTAACACCGCTTGCAACATTAACAACTGAGTGGATTTCATATGCAGTACCGCTGGATTCACCTTACAAAGATGCACAAGAATTGATGGAGCAGTTGAAGGAAGATCCAGCCTCAATTAAAATTGCCGTCGCTCCCGGACTAGGGAACAATGACCATCTATCCTTTATAGAAGCAGCAAAAACGTACGGTGTTGATGTTACTAAACTGAATTTCCTTGTTTATGAGGGCGGTGGGGATGTAGTAACAGCTTTGCTTGGTGGTCACGTTGACTTTGGGGTATCTTCACTTTCAGAATTTATTGATCAACATACAGCTGAAAAGTTTAGAATCGTTGCTGTTTCTTCGGAAGAACGTATTAAAGGGTTAGAAGATGTAGCTACATGGAAAGAACAAGGAGTCGACATGGTGTTTCCTCACTGGAGAGGAATCGTAGGACCCCCTGATATGACAGATGAAGAAATTGCTTATTGGGATAAAACAATTGGTGAATTAGTTGAAACAGATGCATGGCATGAACTTTTGGAAAATAACGAGTGGGAACCATTCTATAAAAATAGTAAAGATACGATGGAGTTTTTGGAAGAACAGCAAAGTAAATATGAAGTTCTAATTAAAGACTCAGGGCTGATTGATTAATTTCTCGTAATTCACATGGTGGGTTCGTAATTTGGACCCATTTTTTTATTTGGAGCAGGAATTTGATAGTTAGTGGGAAAGGAGAAAGAAAATGTTGAGATTTGCAACCCCATTATTTTTCATGATTGTCGGTTTTATCTATTTAGTTTCTACTTTTAATCTACCAAAAGCTCGACTTGGAGATCCGAACGGTCCAATGTATTTTCCGATAATTATCGCTTTAATTTTAATCGGAGCGAGTATAATTTATTTCTTTCAAGAATGGAAACTTCGAAAAGAAGAATTTAAAGAGTTCCAATTAGTTAAGGAAGGAAAAGCGCCATTTTACTTGATTACTACTTTAGTGCTTATGCTTATTTATACGTTCCTATTTGAAAGAATAGGCTTCCTATATTCAACAATGCTATTCCTGGGTGGATTAATGTTTTTGTTAAATGGAAGAAAAAAATGGATTTACAATATCATCATTGCTGTTGCATTTTCATTTGTTACATGGTATTCGTTCGCAGTTCTATTGCAGGTAAGTTTACCGTAGAAAGGAGTCTCAAAAATGGGAATAGATACGCAACATATTATTGAAGGTTTTATGGTCGCAATACAACCTCAGAACTTATTCTGGATAGCTTTGGGGGGATTCTTAGGGACTGTCGTGGGAATGCTTCCAGGTCTTGGACCCGCAACAGCAATTGCATTACTTATACCAATAACTTTTGGAATGGAACCAACAAGTGCGCTTATACTTATGGCGGCCATCTATTACGGCGCAATGTATGGTGGATCAAGAAGTTCAATCCTATTGAATGTACCGGGGGATGGATCGGCAATCGCAGCAACGTTTGATGGATATCCTATGGCACAAAAAGGCCAAGCTGGTCAAGCATTAGCGATTTCAGCAATCGCTTCATTAATCGGCGGGCTTGTGGCGGTAGTTGGTTTTATTGTTTTAGCACAACCACTGGCTAAATTCGCATTGAAGTTTGGTCCCGCCGAATACTTCTTGCTTATGATATTTACGCTTTCAGCAATTGTAGCATTGGCAAAAGGTGCAATGGTGAAAGGATTCATAGCGATGGCACTAGGTCTATTACTCAGTACGATTGGCATCGATTTACAGACAGGTGTTTATCGTTTCACGGGTGGAAATGTCCATCTAGCTGATGGAGTTGATTTTCTAGTAGTCATAATTGGTATATATGCTGTTGGTGAGGTTATGTATAACTATTTGACAATTGATCGACCTTTTGGGAAAAAGAAAAGCATCGGAAAAATATGGATTACGAAGGAACAATGGAAACGTACAAAATGGCCGATGATTCGTAACGGTCCTATTGGCTTTATTGTCGGTGTTTTACCTGGTGCTGGTGGTGCGATAGCATCTATGATTAGTTACTCTTTAGAAAAACAGATTTCCAAGAATCCTGAAGAATTCGGCGAGGGTGCAATCGAAGGATTGGCAGCACCAGAGTCATCTAACAACGCCGCATCTGTTGGTGCATTTATCCCGATGTTAACGATGGGAATCCCTGGTTCGGGGACAACTGCAGTCATTCTCGGAGCAATCGTTATGCTTGGAATGAAACCAGGTCCGTTGTTATTTGAAAATCATCCGGATATGGTTTGGACGTTTATTAACAGTATGTTCATAGGAAATATATTCCTTGTCATTTTAAATATTGCGCTTGTTGGGTTACTTGTCAAAGTTCTTGACACGCCTCCGAAAACGTTATATCCAATGATACTGTTATTAGCATTTATGGGGACATATACTTTGAACTTTAGCATGACTGACTTTATCATTCTTATTATCTTCGGTCTGATAGGTCTAGTTATGAAAATTCTTCAGTTCCCGGTAGCTCCTTTAATATTGGCAGTCATAGTCGGCTCTGAGATGGAACAAAACCTCAGGAAAAGCCTTGTGACAAATGATAGTGCACTAGGACTAATAACGGCTTCACCGATTACACTTACACTTACAATTATGACGGTTATTTCTCTTGGATACCCATTCCTTTCAACGTGGTTGAGAAAGAGGAAATTGGAGAAAAATATGAGTCGCTAATATATGGAAGTCGCCCCCCTTGAAAATAAACCATTTTCAAGGGGGGTATTACTAGTATTGATTAAAAATATTGGAAAGAGGTTATTGCTATGACTTGGTTGATTGGGAAACAACGGACACAGATTGAACTAGCAGATGAATTTAAAAAGATGATTACGACTAAACCCATCTTAAAGATTATTGGGGCTCATGATGGGATGTCGGGTCTCGTTGCAAAGAATACTGGTTTTACCTCGCTTTACTTATCAGGTGCGGCATTTACCGCAAGTAGAGGACTTCCTGATCTTGGCATCCTTCATTCGCAAGAGGTAGCTGAACGAGCAAGGGAAATTATTCGTGCGACAGATTTGCCTATACTTGTAGATATAGATACTGGTTTTGGCGGAATATTGAACGTCGCTAGAACAGCTAAAGAAATGGTTGAGGCAAATGTCGCGGCGGTTCAAATAGAAGACCAGGATTTACCGAAGAAGTGCGGTCACCTAAATGGAAAAAAGTTGATATCTGCAGAGGAAATGGTGCAAAAGATTAAAATAATTAAAGAGGTTGCTCCTTCTCTTGTCATCGTTGCGCGTACCGACGCATTATCCGTTGAAGGAATGGATGCTGCCCTAGATAGAATGAGAATGTATGTTGAAGCCGGTGCAGATGCATTGTTCCCTGAAGCACTGACGACAGAAGATGAATTCCGAATGGTAAGTAAAGAGTTTGTAGTACCTTTACTTGCAAATATGACTGAGTTTGGCAAAACAGATTATTTTTCAGCGAATGAATTTGAATCCTTTGGTTATTCAATGGTTATCTATCCTGTAACTTCATTACGAGTTGCTGCGAAAGCTTATGAAGTTGTTTTTAAAGAAATATTCGACAAAGGTACGCAAAAAGATGCGTTACACATGATGCAGACACGGAAAGAACTATATGATGTAATTGGTCTACATGCTTATGAAGAGCTTGATGAACAAATTGCGAAGACGGAACTGCCAGAATAACATTGGTTTCGGCTTTAAATAAAATATCGCTCAAATTAGTCCGGTTGGAAACCTTCCGGACTCTTTGGCGTTTTTATATTTTTGAAAGAAGGCAATAATTTTGGCCGAACACAAGCTTTAATAAAATGGAGTTGTCAGATATAATAGACAGAGAGTAAACAAATGAATTCAAAAGTTAATCTATAGCAATTGACGATATCTGGCTGAATAGTAATGATGAAAATTGATGAATAGGAAAGCAGGTCATATAAGATGAAAACCCTTTTACTTACAGGTTTTGAGCCATTTCTAAAATACACGGTAAATCCTACGATGAAAATAGCAGAGGAGTTACATGGTCAGATTATTGGTGACTACAAAATCCACAGTGAAATCTTAACAGTCGACTTTAAATCATCGGGTGATCAGCTCTTGGCGCATATTGAGAAAGTTCAACCTGATGCAGTCCTATCAATGGGTCTTGCGGGTGGACGATACAAAATGACACCAGAACGAATCGCGATTAATGTGAAAGATGGTGCCGCAGATAACGAAGGTAATCAACCTATTGACGAGGTGATTCAAGCGGACGGGGAACCGGGAATAATGTCCACTCTGCCAGTACGGGCGATGGTGAATCGGTTACTAGCGGGAGGCTTGCCGGCTGAAGTATCTAATACTGCAGGCACATACTTATGTAATAACGTCATGTACGAAGGGTTACACTACGCTGCAACAAAGAAGCCAGCGATGAAATCCGGTTTCCTTCACATACCTGCTTCACATGAATTGGCTATTCAACATGGCAGTATTCCAAGTTGGTCACATGAAGACTTGAAAAAAGGCGTTGAACTATGTATCGAAGTGTTGGCCGCCGATGAAACCTAATAATCAAATCATCCCCAAAGCGATGGTGACAAGCGAACAGTCAATCCGATTCGACTTTGGTCCATCTATGAACTTGGAAACCTTACGCATAATCCAACAGTTTTGTACCTTCATTGAAAACAGTCCGAATCCTTTTCTTGACGAGGTTGTGCCGTGCAACCAGACTGTAACAGTTTTTTATCATAAAGAGTTAGTCAATCCAGTTGATACTATAGAAGGAATCCTAACGAAGTGGGCGAAGCGCTCTGACAATGCGTTGGTTGTAAGTACACGGTCAATTGAAATTCCGGTTTGTTATGATGAGTCATTCAGCGATGATATGGCGCGGATTATTGCGCATACCGAGTTGACGCGTGAGGAAATCATTTCCCTTCATACAAGTACGACTTATACGGTTTATATGATTGGGTTTCTACCCGGATTTCCATACCTTGGTGATTTACCAAAAGAGCTACATGTGCCACGTTTGGATAAGCCTCGTTTACAGGTTGCCAAGGGGACTGTCGGAATCGGAGGAACGCAAACGGGTATTTATCCAATTGAATCACCTGGGGGTTGGAATATAATCGGGCGCACACCACTGGATCTATACTGTTTGGAACGTGCAGAACCGTTTTTAATTCGTGCGGGGGATCAGTTGTGCTTTCGCTCGATATCTTTTGATGACTTTAATGTAATGAAAGAAAATCTAGCGCGTGAACCTGAAATAATCAAGCAGTTTGTGAAGGAGGGATTGCGATGCGAATCGACTTGAATGCAGATGTTGGAGAAAGTTACGGGCAATTTACGATAGGGGAAGACGATGCTCTTTTTGAATCGATTACTTCCGCTAATATCGCCTGTGGGCTTCACGCGGGTGATTTCAATGTGATGCGAAAAACTGTAGAAAAAGCTTCAAGGAAAAATGTTTCGATTGGTGCTCATCCTGGCTATCCAGATATCCAAGGATTTGGTCGAAGGGATATGGCTATGCCACCTCGTGAGGTTTATAACGCAGTGGTCTATCAAATCGGTGCGCTGAAACAGTTCTGTGCCATTCAAGGCGTTCCAATATCGCATGTCAAACCACACGGGGCACTGTATAATACAGCCGCGGTAGATGTGGGTATTGCAGATGCAATTGCAGAAGCGGTTTATGATACTTTGCCAGATGCTTATTTATATGGTCTTTGCAATAGCGAATTGATGGAAGCTGGAAAGCGGATCGGTTTGAAAACAGCGGGTGAGGCTTTTGCAGATCGTCGTTATACGGCGGAAGGCACATTATGTTCGCGACTATTATCAAATGCGGTTTTACGTACATATGAAGAAATTGAAAAACAGGTTAAGGATATCGTACTCAAGAAACAAGTGCGCTCGGTAACTGGAGAATTGATTTCATTGCAGGCTGATACAATCTGTTTCCACGGGGACGGAGAAGGTGTAGCGCATAATGCCAGTACAATAAGGCGGGCGTTAGAAGAGGCTGGAGTGAGGTTTAGCGCCTTAGGGGGTTTGACATGATTCCGTTATTTCGAGTGGTGAAACCGGGTGTCTACGCGACTATACAAGACCGAGGCAGATTTTGCTATCGGCATTTTGGTATGCCAGTTTCGGGACCGATGGATTGGCCAGCATTCAAGTTAGGCCAGGAAATAATGAATAATGGTGAAAAAGGAAATGCTTTAGAGATATTCTTAGGCGGATTAACATTGGAAGTGCTCACAGATTACCGGATTATCATAACAGGAGCCGATTTGGGAGCACGAATAGACGGTGAAATGGCGGTGCCACTATGGAAGACATTTTCAGTTTGGAAGGGCCAGTTCTTGTCGTTCCCAAATCCGGTGAGTGGTTCAATCGCCTATATTATTCCTGAAGGTGGATACGCGGCAACAGAGATTTTGGGGAGCAGTTCCGATTATCCTAGGGGACTGATTGGTAATTCCGTTACTAAAGATATGATTCTATATGCAAATACGGAGAAACAAAAGTGGTTCAATCGTGGATTGGTACCTAAAAGGATTCCAGATTATTCAAAGGAAATCTCAATTGAATTATTTGAAAGTCCACATATAAAGTTGTTTGAAAAAGCGAGTGTCAAAACCTTTTTGAACTCAACTTATACATATCGTGGGGGTGACCGTATGGGATACTTTTTCAATGGTCCTCCACTTGAATTTGTGAGTAGCGGTGATATTGTCAGCGAATCGACCCAATTTGGAACCGTACAGGTCCCGACAAATGGGCAGCCAATTATATTAATGGCGGACGCCCAAACAACTGGAGGCTACGCAACGCTTGGAACAGTGAGTAAAAATGACTTGCCAAAAGTAGCGCAGTTAAGAAGCGGCGGGACAATTCGTTTTAGCTATCGTAAGTGATCAGTGGAGATTTTAAATCGGGTACTAGGGGTAGAGCCGGTTGTAAGGTCGCTCGATTCGGTCGTTGGAAGCCAAATGTCAATCATAAGCCATTTAGAGTCGAGCGTTAACTGTAAAGAGTCAGTCATAGACAAAAACAAACAGATTGGAATCCATAAAAGGGTTTCGATCTGTTTGTTTTTTGTTTATTATTTAGTGGGATAAAAACTGTATAACACTACTTTCTTAATCCATACCGCGGCACTATCACCATTCCGTTTGGCGACCCATAAATCCCCTGTAGCAGTGGCGATATCGTCTTTTCTTAACCAAGTAATTTTATTAATGGTGGGTAAGAATATCGGTTGAAAGTCTCCTTGATTCTGTAATGGGGCAGTTATTTTCAGTTGTTTTTGACCGGTTAAAGTTAACAAGTACAAGGATGGTTTTGGGCGTTTCGTTGGATCATTGGACCAATCACTTTCCAGGACACGGGAAACAATTAAAGAATTATCGCTTACCCAAGTAAAGCCCATTTCTGCGTATTCTTTAGGTGTCAGATTGACTGTTTGATAAGCAGGTATTTCAGTTATTTTCAACTTTTTATTTTTAAAGCCAAAGACGATTCGTCCTCCACCCGCGATATAGCCGAGTAAGTTTTCTTTATGTGCCCATAGTGGACTGAAATCCAAGATGACCTCGTCAATCACTTCGAATTTTTTGCCGTCAGCAGTTATCACCGCGAGCATATCGCTATCCATCGACCAAGAGGCGGTAGGTGAAATAATAAAGGAAATCCATTTATTATTTGGAGAATATGTGAAAGATCCCGCACCGATGGAAGGGATTTTCGTATCGTCTATTCCGACCTCTTTTGGAATGACAAATAATTCTTTCACGTTCTTGGTTAAGTCAGAGATGTCCTGATAACCTGCTTCAATAGAGATGGTGTAAAGGATTGGGTGGGTCCAACCATCAGGACGAAGAGATGCACTTGACGATGCGATGAAACCTTTCCCGTTTGGTTGCCATTCAAAATCAGCCACTCCCAAAGCAACATTATAGAAAGATTTTAAATTGGATATATTTAATACGCCCTGATCATTAAAGGCGACAATGTTTTCAGTCGGAGACCATTTTGGATTTAGACCATCATGAAAAAATTTATGATGTTTTTTTGTAGTTGTGTCATAGACCCATAATTCGTTCGATGTTTCCTTATAATAATCCATTATGTTTTCCTTCACTTCTTTTTGATAAAGGAGAAACTTTCCATCGTGGGACCACTGTGGTGCGTAATTGTATATCGCTTTATCAACTGTTAACATTTTTTCTTTGTCGTCGTCTTTAATCCATAAGTATCCATCGCGAATAAAGGCTACTTTCACACCGGAAGTATTCGTTTCCACGTGTGCAATGGACGGAAAGATTAGCAATGCAACAATAAGTAAAGGAAGTATTCTTCGCACAACTTCACCTCTTTTTATGTAGGTTCTACCCAAACCATAAACTTATGCATATATATAACTTTGGTGTTGGTTGACTGATTTTGGTTGTTTGTGATTGATTTTGATTGCAGGTTGGAGTAGAATGAATTATAAGTTATGAATAGAGGTGGTGCTTTGATGTTAACGAATGAAAGACAGGAAATTATTATGAAGTTGTTAGCGGAAAAACAAACCATTAAAATACAAGACATTGTAGAGGCTACGATGGCTTCAGAATCGACGATTAGACGTGATTTAACAGAATTAGAAGAGCAACATAAATTAGAGCGTATTCACGGTGGCGCGACTGTAAGTGAACGAAAACTACAGGAAATGAGCATTACAGAAAAGTCGTCCAGAAACCTTCAAGAAAAAGTTCGAATCGCAAAATATGCCGCATCATTAGTTCAAGATGGGGATTGTATTTTTATAGACGCAGGAACAACGACATTTCAGATGATCCCTTTTTTAGGTAATAAAAATATTGTAGTCGTTACAAACGGACTGACACATGTGAATTCATTAATCGAGCAAGGGATTACAACCTATTTAACAGGTGGCTATGTAAAGGCAAAAACGAGCGCACTTGTAGGTCCTCAAACGATTCAATCGCTAGAAAATTACCGATTTGATAAGTGTTTTCTGGGCGTAAATGGTTTTCATATCGAGTTTGGATTTACAACGCCGGATCCAGAAGAGGCTGCCGTTAAACAGCTTGCGCGAACACTTGCCAAAAAAACGTATGTAGTTGCTGATCATTCGAAATATGACAAAGTAAGCTTTGCCAAAATTGATGACATGAAAAATGCTGTTTTACTTACCGGACCGCTTGAGAAAGATACATTTGAAGCACTTGAAAAAATGACGACAGTAGAGGTGATTTAACGATGATTTATACGTGCACAATTTCGCCAAGTCTTGATTACACAACCTATTTGACGGAGTTTCATCAAGGGGAATTAAACCGCACGGATGATGTTTATTATTATCCGGGAGGCAAAGGGATAAACGTGTCACGCGTGTTGAAACATTTGGATGTAGAAAGTGTAGCACTAGGTTTTGTGGGCGGATTTACGGGTGACCATATTAATGAATTTCTAAACAAAGAAGAGATTCTGACTGATTTTATTCAAACCGAGGAAATTACGCGTATAAATGTGAAGGTTAAAGCAGATACAGAATCGGAATTGAACGGTCCTGGACCCAACGTTAATGAGAAGCAGCTACAGGCATTGCTTGATAAGGTACAAGGATTGAAGAGTGGCGATTGGTTCGTATTGGCAGGAAGCTTACCGAAATCAATTCCAAGTAGTTTTTTTGTGAAAGTGGCTAACATTTGTGAAAATGGCGGAATCCATTTTGTGCTTGATACATCTGGTCCAGCTTTACGAGAATTGATTCAGACGAAACCGTTTATTATTAAGCCAAATAAAGAAGAACTTGGCGAGTTATTTGATACAGAAATAAAGACTAAACAGGAAGCTTATTATTTTGCGAAACAACTTGTTGAAAAAGGTGTACAACATGTTGTTGTGTCGATGGGCGGGGAAGGTGCGTTGCTCGTGACCGAGGATTTGGCGATAGTGGCCGAGGCACCAAAAGGACAAGTGGTCAACACAGTAGGGGCCGGCGATTCGCTTGTCGCAGGATTCTTAGCTTCCTTTGTCAAAAATCAGGATGCAACTGCGGCATTCCGTTATGGTGTTGCAAGTGGAAGTGCAACAGCTTTTCAGTCTGATTTGTGTGAAAAACAAGACGTGGAAAAATTGCTTGATCAAGTAATACTAAGTCCATTAAATACAGGGGATGTGAAATTATGAAAATTACACAACTATTAACAGAAGAAACGATTATTCTAGATGTTAACGCCAATTCAAAACAAGAGGTATTGACGGAACTAATTGACCAACTAGATGGTGCGGGAAAATTAATAAATAAAGCATCATTTATGGATGATATTTTGGCTCGTGAGGCACAAAGTACAACGGGAATTGGAGATGGCATCGCGATTCCTCATGCGAAATCAGCCGCGGTAAAGACACCGGCGATTGCATTTGGACGTTCTACCGATGGCCTTGATTATGATTCGCTTGATGGTCAACCGGCTCATCTATTTTTCATGATTGCAGCTACGGATGGCGCAAACAACGATCACCTGGAAGCGCTTTCGAGATTAGCGACATTTTTAATGGACGAAAAGTTCAGGGAAAGAATTCTAGAAGCAACGACAAAAGAAGACATTCTACAAGCTGTTAATGACAAGGAAACCGAGTTGGATGGACCAGAAGAACCGGCTGAAACTGAAGAATCTCCAAAGACATCGCGTAAGATATTGGCAGTAACTGCGTGTCCAACGGGTATTGCGCATACGTTTATGGCCGCGGAAAAATTATCAACAACAGCAAAAGAAATGAATGTTTCTATAAAAGTTGAAACGAATGGATCGAGCGGTGTTAAAAACCGGCTAACGGATGCCGATATTGCGGAAGCAGACGCGATTATCGTTGCTGCAGATACGAAAGTCGAAATGGCTCGTTTCAACGGAAAACCAGTGATACAGATTCCAGTTGGAAAGGCTATTTATGAAGCTGAAGAATTAATAACGCGTGCGGTGAATTTAGATGCGCCAATCTATAAACATGACGGATCAAAAGACGATACTGAGAAAAGCGAATCGCGCGGTGGATTTTATAAGCATTTGATGAATGGTGTTTCCAATATGCTGCCATTTGTAGTCGGCGGCGGAATATTGATAGCGCTCTCCTTTTTTTGGGGGATCGAGTCAGGAAATCCGGATAGTCCGGAATACAATGCATTCGCGGCAATGCTCGGAACAATCGGCGGCGGAAAAGCATTCTTCCTTATGGTGCCCGTATTAGCTGGATTTATTGCATCTAGTATTGCCGATCGTCCTGGATTTGCGCCAGGTATGGTTGGTGGATTAATTGCCATTACGGTAACTGGGGTCGATGGCGCGAATGGTGGATCAGGATTTTTAGGTGGTTTGATTGCTGGTTTCCTAGCCGGATATTTAACGCTATTGGTTAAAGTAATGTTCTCTCGTTTACCGAATTCATTAGAAGGATTAAAACCAGTTTTATTTTTCCCGGTGTTTAGTATTGCATTTACTGGCATTATTATGATGCTGATTAACCCGCCACTTACGAAAATCTATACCGGTCTTACTGCATTTTTGGAAGGATTGGGTGGAACGAATGTTGTGCTTGTTGGTGTTTTGTTGGGTGCAATGATGGCGATTGATATGGGTGGACCTATAAATAAAGCTGCCTATACATTTGGAATTGCGATGCTCGATGCACAAAACTTTACGTTCATTGCAACAGTCATGGCTGCGGGAATGGTACCACCACTTGGTATTGCGCTTGCAACGACGCTATTTAAGAAACGTTTTACAAAGCAAGAACGGGAAGCTGGAAAAACGGCTTATGTACTCGGCGCCTGCTTTATTACGGAAGGTGTTATCCCATTTGCTGCAGCGGACCCAGCCAGGGTTATCCCAGCTTCGGTTGCTGGAGCTGCCCTAACCGGTGGACTCACGATGCTGTTTGACATTGGATTACGTGCACCACACGGCGGTGTCTTTGTAATGGGACTTGTTGAGGGTGGATTTGGAAATGTCTTACTCTATGCACTGGCAATTATTGCAGGAACAATCGTTACGGCTTTACTGGCCGGGGTACTTAAAAAGAATGTTATTCAGGCTGCATGAAGTTATCGAAGTTACCGTTAAGTAGATTGCTGTTAACACCAATCTAAAAAAACACCTTTCGCAGTCTAGTTGGTTTGAATACCCAACTAGACAACGGGAAGGTGTTTTCTTTTAGTTACAAAAACGTAAACAGCTCGCTCTAATAACTGGATCAAAGTTTATCTTTGGAGCAGTCGTCTTTATACTTAGTTATTAAATGTATCCTTAATCTTTCCGGTCGCACTTTTTACTGAGCCCTTCACTTTATCTAATTTACCTTCTGCTTGTTTACCTTTATCATTTGTTAATTTGCCGAACTGTTCCTTTACTTCGCCCTTAACTTTATCAACTGCCCCTTCAACTTTGTCTTTAAAACCACTCATTTTATATTCCTCCCTTAACTTTATAATAGGTTTATATCGATTCATATATGACACAAACTTAGTCATCCAAAATATAATCCACGAATAGGGGATCAGTCAGTTGTCATAAATCGAAAAATCCCGTTGTTCAAACAGCTAACTGTTGAACAACGGGAATTTCATATTATGAGCCAATCTTTTTTAACAGCAACATCTTTTAAACGTGGCTCAGGTTGAACGGCGACAGGATTTCCTACTAGATTCAAGACGGACAAATCTGAGTAACTATCCCCGTATGCAAAACTGTTTGCCCAATCTATTTCTTTATCGCCCAAGAAGGCTTCAATTTGTTCGTTTTTTCGTAATCCTTGAACGTGATGAATAGGCGCTTTCGTATCAAGTGTACGGTTATTTAGTGGGATGTCTGTTCCGATAATCGTATCGAAAGGCAACCCTTTGGTAGCGATGTGTAATAAAGGTGTATAGGCCCCAGAGACAAGCATAATGTGAAGCCCGTCCTGTGCGTGTTGTTTAACTTGTGAAACGACGAGTGGGTTGAAATCGGATCGCATTTTATCAGAAATTTCCTTGAAGTATTCTTCCAATTCGTTTGCAGACAGCCCTTCAAGTGCCTTCAGATATATTTCCATCGAACGTGCACGCATCTTATGTGTAGGATAAACCTTCAATTTATGACCAAGGTAAGGCGGTAAAATTGAACGATAAAACCGATTAAATCTAGTGTGGTAAACAGGATGTTTCTTTAAGTGATCCATTAAAAGTTGATAGGTTTCTTTGGCATATAATGTTCCATCAAAGTCGAAAATAGCAACACGCATCATTATCACCATATCTCTCTTATTTAAGTTGATATATTAGAAGAATATTCTACTTATTTAAAATGATACAGTGTTTGGGGCGTATTCGCAATGTAAAAAGGGGATTATTTTACCATGTAAAAAGCCAAGAGGAAAAATCTTGGCTTTGGATAGAGCTTATTTTATTGTAGATTGGGTGGTTTTGGCATTCCAGGTTGTCCGGATGGCGCAAATGCGTTGAGCAGTTGTTGCATATCTTGCTGAGCAAGTTGTGGGATTTGATAATAATGATGTTTGTTTTGATAAATGGCCGTTTCATAAGCCATTTCAATACAGTTTGGGATCGAATCAGCAAGGACACGGCGCAAAACTGGGTTACATGTTTCAAGTGCCGCAGTCGTTTTTGCGGTTGCAGATGCTTTTGATGCGCCTAATAAATAACCTGAAATAATTTCATCGGAAATTTCCGAATCTGATTGGATAGGTTTCGTTGGTTGGGTTGGCTTCATCCCATAAACGAAATCATTTCCTCCTTGCATTTTATAGCTTCCGGTTGGCTGTGAAGGGTCTTGACCGGTTTTAAAGGCTTCAACTGTTATGTTGTATTCATCCAGTGCAAAGCGGTATTGGCGATCCAGAATATCAAGTAACTCAGCATCTTTTACGTGTTGGCGTAATAACATCGACTGATTTAACCCAGCGACAGAGGTGGATAAGGCTTCATGGACGTCGAATAGTTCATGTCCACCATGATTCATAAGTGGTGGAACGGCTCCTGTGTGCATGTTCTGATGTGTCTCACCGGATTGATTGTGTGTCAATATAAAATTCCTCCTAATGTTGATAACTTTTAGCATCCCACTTAGTATGGGGGTAGAATAAAAAAATATTCATGGATTTTCAGAAGTGTTATATATTGTTGAGGGTGGGCTGAAAATTGAAGGAAAAGTCATTCGAAGATTTGATCCAAGTAGAATTAATCACTACATTTGCAAGTCAACAATTACCAGTCTCGGTGTTTCTCCTTGATGGCTTGTTAATTGACACAGGCCCAATTAAAAAGAAAGAGTTTTTGATTCCTTTATTGAATAAATATAACTTTACAGAGGTAATTTTAACGCATCACCACGAAGATCATACTGGTGTTGCTCGTTGGATTCAAGACCATAAAAAAGTGCCGATTTACATTCACGAATCAGGAATAAAGAATTGTGAGGGTAAAATGAAGCTGCCTCTTTACCGGAAAGTTTTTTGGGGTGAAAGAGAGCCTTTTCAACCCATTGCATTAAATTCTACGCATAAAACACCGAATTATACATGGGATATTATTCATACACCTGGTCATGCACATGATCATATTACTTTATATAACCGTGAGAAGAAATGGTTATTCGGAGGAGATTTATATGTGCAATCAGCGCCTAAAAGCTTGTTTGCATTTGAATCTATTCCAACAATTATACAATCCTTGCGAACAATCTTAGCCTATGATTTTGAAGTATATATTTGTTCACATGCTGGAGTAATTAAAAATGGCAGGGAAGCGATTGAAAGAAAGCTGAATTACTTAGTTGATGTCGAGCAAAAAGTACTATCATTGCATAAAGACGGTAATTCTCGACGCGAAATAAGAAAAGAACTATTTCCAAAACGACATGCTATGAATTACTTATCATTATTTGAAAACTCACCACAGCATATTGTAAATTCGATTTTGAAATGAACCGAATGAACTGGGGGGATAATAATTGAAGTATGATGTTATTGTCGTAGGTGCTGGTTTGGCGGGGTTAGTTGCAACGGCGGAACTTGTAGATGAAGGCAAGAGCGTATTGTTGCTGGATCAAGAACCAGAAGAATCACTTGGGGGACAAGCATGGTGGTCGTTTGGTGGCTTGTTTTTAGTCGATTCACCGGAACAACGCAGATTAGGAATTAAGGATTCACACGACTTGGCATGGCAAGATTGGCTCGGGACAGCTGGCTTTGATCGTGAAGAAGACGAGGATTACTGGGGAAGAAAATGGGCAGAAGCCTATGTCGCATTCGCGGCTGGAGAAAAGCGGGATTGGCTGCGCACTCACGGTATTCGATTTTTTCCGGTTGTGGGCTGGGCTGAACGTGGTGGACATCTTGCAGAGGGACCAGGTAATTCGGTGCCGCGCTTTCATATTGTATGGGGGACTGGACCTGGTATCGTTAAACCGTTTGAAGAGAAGCTAAGAGCTGCGGTGAAGAAAGGGTTGGTTCATTATCTTCCTAGGCACCGTGTCGATGAATTAATAACCGAGAAAGGTGCGGTTGTTGGTGTCCGAGGGGCTCGGCTGATTCCAAGTTCGGTTGCTCGTGGCGAGACAAGTTCACGTGAGGTTGTCGATTATTTCGAAGTTTTGGCTCAAGCCGTTTTAGTAACAAGTGGTGGAATCGGGGCGAACGAGGAATTGATTCGGCAGAATTGGCCTGAACGACTTGGTAGCGCGCCTAAGCATATGATTACAGGTGTACCTTCGCATGTTGACGGGCGCATGCTAGCGATTACCGAGAGGGCGGGTGGTCGGCTCGTCAACAGAGACCGAATGTGGCATTACACAGAAGGCATTAAAAACTGGAATTCAGTGTGGCCCAAACACGGGATTAGAATACTTCCTGGTCCTTCATCTATTTGGTTCGATGCAACTGGTCAAAGACTTTCAGCACCCAATTTTCCAGGTTTCGACACTTTGGGAACGCTTGAGGCGCTTCGGAGAACCGGCTATGATTATTCGTGGTTTATCTTAACAGAAGAAATCATTGAAAAAGAGTTTGCGCTATCCGGGTCTGAACAAAATCCAGACTTAACGGGAAAAAGTATACGAAAAGTACTGCAGCGAGTTTTGCCAGGGCCGACTGCACCTGTCAGGGCTTTTATGGATAAAGGCGATGATTTTGTTGTAGCGGATACATTAACAGAACTAGTTGATGGGATGAATGAAATCACAGGCGAAAACTTATTGAGTGTTGAAAACATCGAGCGACAAATCATTGCACGTGATCGGGAAATGGAGAATCCCTTTACGAAGGATCTTCAAGTCACCGCTATTCACGGTGCGCGAAAATATGTTGGCGACAAGTTAGTGAGAGTTGCCGGTCCCCATAAAATACTTGATCCGAAAAAAGGCCCGTTAATCGCGGTTCGATTGCACATCGTCAGTCGAAAAACCTTAGGTGGATTACAAACCGATTTATCGGGGCGCGTATTAAATACTGCTGGAGAGCTAGTCCCTGGACTGTATGCGGCAGGCGAAGTTTCTGGGTTTGGCGGCGGCGGTGTTCACGGTTACCGTTCATTAGAAGGCACATTTTTGGGCGGCTGTCTTTTTACCGGAAGAGAAGCAGGAAGGGCGCTTGCTAAAGATTTAAAGTAAGTCCAAAAGGGAAGATTAAGGAATAAACATTGAAATAAAGAAACCATCGCCATCCAATTAGCTTTCGGATGGCGGTGGTTTTATTCGTATTTGTAACATTTTACGCGTTCAAATTAGACACCTGGCATAAATACAAAAGCTAAGTTCTAGATTCTTAGCTTTTTCTACCATTATTCTTTATTCATGTAGTTAAGAATAGAATGAAGCTGTTCTAAGTCTGGGTTAATGATAAGGATTGGTAGAAATGTAAAGACGAACAACAACAGAAAGTTTGCGCAGAAGAAAATTCTAATAAACCTCTTTAATTTCACACATTTCCCTACCTTCTATTAAAATACGTTTCACATAGTTGGGCAAACGCCCTTTCATAGATAGTGTATGCGAAACAATAATAATCGGTTTACAATATTTAGTTTTACTTCCGCTGATATTATCGTGATATCATGCGATTCATCTAATCTATGCATAATAGGCTTGTCGTATTAGTAAACTTATGAAGAGAGCATTTTGTCAACGAAAGGTAGATGAGATTATGCAGATTCACGTTGTTGAACGAGGGCAAAGTTTGTATGGAATTTCTAAGGCATACGGTATTGGTTATGAAGAGATTGCGGTAGCAAATGAAATTCCTGATCCATCGCGTTTGGTTATTGGGCAGGCATTAGTTATCCCGGTTGACGGAAGTTACCATTTAGTTCAACCAGGCCAATCCCTTTATACGATTGCAAACCGATACGGAATGTCGGTTAATACGCTTGCGAGTACCAACGGAATACCAAATAATGCGGTACTTCAGATTGGCCAGCGACTTCGTATCCCGACTCAACCGAAACCAACAATCGAGGTCATGCTTTATGTCGAGCCGCGGACGCCGGTGACCGAGGTGATGATTGAGGAAGTTAAAAGAAGAGTTGGCTCCCTAACGTATTTAGCAATGTTTAGCTACGAGGCAATGCGCGACGGGACACTTGTTGCACCGACAATTGGTGGCATACCAGGTATCGCAAGTGCCGCGGGTGCAGCGAATGCAATGGTCATAAGTAATCTAGAGGACTTTGGGTTTAACGCAGATTTAGCACGAGATATACTTAACAGTGTTGCGGTTCAAAATTTGCTTTTTGATAATGCGATTCAAATTGCAAACGAAGTAGGGTATAAAGATATTCACTTTGATTTTGAATTGTTATATCCGGAGGATCGTCTACTGTATAATAATTTTCTGCGAAGAGCCCGGGATCGTTTTCATGCAGCTGGCCTAACAGTGTCAACGGCAGTTGCCCCAAAACCAAGTGATATTAAAACGGGCATATACGGTGCGCATGATTATGCGACGATGGGGGAGTTGATGGATTTTGTCGCCCTTATGACGTACGAATGGGGCTTTACGTATAGCGAACCTCAAGCCGTTAGTCCGATTGGTCCCGTCCGTAATATCGTAGAATACGCTGCCACTGTCATGCCTAGAAATAAAATTATGATAGGTCAAAATTTATATGGTTATGACTGGTCAGCCCCGTTTCCACCTCAAGGGGGAAAGGCTGCGGTTGCCCTTAGTCCACAACAAGCAATTGCGTTAGCCTTGCAAGAGGAAGCCGAGATTCAATATGATTATGTAGCACAGGCGCCATTCTTCGAATATTATGATGACGCTGGCGTGTACCATGAAGTTTGGTTTGAAGATGCACGAAGTATCCAAGCGAAATTTGATTTGATTAAACAGCAAAATATACGTGGAATTATGTATTGGAAACTAGGTCTATCCTTTCCACAAAACTGGTTACTGCTGAATGATAACTTCATCGTACGAAAAATTACAACGATATAAAAACTATGGGCCTTGCCGGTTAATTGGCAAGGTTTTCTCATGCCACGAAGTGTAAGCGTTACCAATAATAAGAGGTTCTAAGTACTGTCACAAATCTTTCAATTAAATTAACGGAAAACATTGAACTATAGAAAATATGTCGTATAATGGAACAATGAAAGAGGTGGACAATCATTGACAAAAGATTTGAGAATTAATAGTAAAGTATTTAGTGAAGGAACGATGAGAGCGCCAAACCGCGCGATGTTACGTGCAGTTGGCGTAACTGATGAAGATTTCGAAAAACCAATGGTGGGTATCGCAAGCACATGGAGCGAAGTCACACCTTGTAACGTACATATTGATAAACTGGCAATTGCTTCGAAACAAGGCGCGACAAATGCAGGTGCAGTCGGAATGATTTTTAATACAATTACAATTGCGGATGGTATTTCAATGGGGACGAGCGGCATGCGTTATTCCTTACCAAGTCGTGATGTGATTGCAGATTCTATCGAGACAGTTGTCGGTGGAGAAAACTTGGACGGGCTTGTTGCAATTGGCGGCTGTGATAAAAATATGCCAGGATGTATGATTGCAATTGCGAATTCCAATGTACCTTCAGTATTTGTATATGGTGGAACAATTGCTGCCGGTAAACTTCACGGGGAAAGCATTGACCTCGTATCGGTGTTTGAAGGTGTTGGACAATTGAATGCGGGTCAAATAGATGAAGAAGAGCTACGCGCAATTGAATGTGCGGCTTGTCCTGGAGCAGGTTCATGTGGTGGAATGTACACAGCGAACACAATGTCTTCAGCAATCGAAGCAATGGGTATGAGTTTACCGGGAAGTTCCTCGAATCCAGCAGTATCTGCAGAAAAGCTTGCTGACTGTGAAGAAGCTGGAGCGGCAGTTTACAACTTGATGGAACAAGGGATTTATCCGAAAGACATTATGACAAAAGAAGCATTTGAAAATGCGATTACAGTTGTAATGGTGCTTGGTGGTTCTACAAACGCTGTATTACATTTACTTGCAATGGCACATGCGATTGAAATAGACTTAACTATGGAAGACTTTGATCGTATCCAAAAGAAAACACCGCATCTGGCAGACTTAAGACCAAGTGGTAAATACGTCATGGAAGATTTACACCGCATTGGTGGCGTTCAAGCCGTTATGAAGATGTTGCTCGAAGCAGGCTATCTGCATGGGGACTGTCTGACAGTTACAGGAAAAACAGTCGCAGAAAACTTGAAAGAATCACCTGATTTACAAGAAGGCCAAAAAATTATCAGACCGTTTAATAATGCATTTAGTGAAGATGGCCCATTAGTTATGCTAAAAGGGAATTTATCACCACGCGGTGCAGTTGCGAAAATGTCAGGCGTTTCAGTGACATCGCATACTGGACCGGCTCGTGTCTTTGATACAGAAGAAGAAGCCACAGAAGCTGTAATGCGGAATGAAGTTAATGAAGGCGATGTTTTGGTCATCCGATACGTCGGCCCTAAAGGCGGACCAGGTATGCCGGAAATGCTTTCAATTTCGGGGATTCTTGTTGGAAAAGGACTCGGCGAAAAAGTAGCGTTAATTACTGATGGCCGTTTCTCTGGCGGGACGCACGGATTGGTCGTTGGTCATATTGCACCTGAAGCACAAGTGGGTGGACCGATTGCATTCCTAAAAGATGGCGATCAGATTACAGTGAGCTCTGCAACACAAGAAATTTCAGTTGCGGTCTCAGAAGAAGAGTTCGAGAAACGCCGTAAAGGTTGGGTAGCACCACCCTTGCAAACTCGGGGCGTGTTAGGGAAATATGCGCATAACGTTACTTGTTCATCAAGAGGCGCAGTTACTGATTACTTTAATAGAGATGACAACTAAAAATAAGTGCTCCTAGAATATTCTAGGAGCTTATTTTATGGTTATTATTAGGAGGAGCATTTCATGGTAAAGGCAATATTTTTCGATTTAGACGACACACTTTTATGGGATAAAAAAAGTGTGGCAACAGCATTTAGGAAGACGTGTGAGCGCGTCACCAATACATATGATATAGATCCATCGAAATTGGAAGAGGCTGTTAGATTCGAAGCAAGTGAGCTTTATGCGACTTATGAAACGTTTGACTATACAAAGATGATTGGCATTAACCCATTTGAAGGTTTATGGGGAACTTTTGATGACGAAGGGGAATCCTTTCAAAAGATGAAAGAACTTGTCCCTGGCTACCGACGCGATGCCTGGACTAACGGACTTAAAAAAATGGGCATAGATGACGCGAATCTTGGAAGTGAATTAGCGGAGCTATTTATAGAAGAGCGAAAGAAAAGTCCTTTCCTATATGAAGAAACATTTTCAGTGTTGGACCGGCTAAAAAAAGACTATCAATTAGTGCTAATCACAAACGGATCGCCCAGTTTGCAGCAGACTAAACTTGAAATTACACCAGAAATCGCACCGTATTTCGAACATGTAATTATATCAGGTGGATTTGGCGTAGGTAAACCAAATCGAACTATATTCGAACATGCCTTAGCGCTTTGTAATATTGAGCCAGGTGAAGCATTAATGGTTGGGGATAATCTGATGACAGATATTCTAGGGGCTTCATATGTAGGGATCCCATCTGTTTGGATTAATCGAGAGAACAATAAAGCACATGAGGAAATTATCCCAACTTATGAAATTAAAGATTTGAATGAGTTATTTTCTATCATTGAAAATAAGTGAAACGAAGAGCCACGAAGAGCCACCAAAGTAGGCAACGGGTTCTCTTCAGAGGTGTAAAACGTAAAAAAACGTATGAAAAAGGACACGGAACCGCAAAGGTAACTCGTTCCGTTCACTGGTACAAAAGTTGAAGTAACAAGCGAAATAACATCGAATTAGAACAACAATCAGCACCGCAGTTAGGTGGCGACCCCCGAAAGTTAGAGTTTTAATTATGCAGCTATTTGGTTGGTTTGAGTCCTGTATTCCGCTGGACTTAAACCAGCCAATTTCATTTTAATTCGTTGATTGTTGTAATAATAAATGTACTTTTCGATTTTTTGTTTAAGTTCACGGTAAGATAATAATGCCTCGCCATGATACATTTCTTGCTTCATAATTCCAAAGTAATTCTCCAT
>NZ_JAHNZW010000019.1:0-50555 GCF_026931025.1 Sporosarcina sp. G11-34
ACACAGGTAGGCGAGGAGAGAATCCTAAGGTGATCGAGAGAACTCTCGTTAAGGAACTCGGCAAAATGACCCCGTAACTTCGGGAGAAGGGGTGCTCTGGTAGGGTGTTAAAGCCCGAGAGAGCCGCAGTGAATAGGCCCAGGCGACTGTTTAGCAAAAACACAGGTCTCTGCAAAACCGCAAGGTGAAGTATAGGGGCTGACGCCTGCCCGGTGCTGGAAGGTTAAGGGGAGAGGTTAGCGCAAGCGAAGCTTCGAACCGAAGCCCCAGTAAACGGCGGCCGTAACTATAACGGTCCTAAGGTAGCGAAATTCCTTGTCGGGTAAGTTCCGACCCGCACGAAAGGCGTAACGATCTGGGCACTGTCTCAACGAGAGACTCGGTGAAATTATAGTACCTGTGAAGATGCAGGTTACCCGCGACAGGACGGAAAGACCCCGTGGAGCTTTACTGTAGCTTGATATTGAATTCCGATGCAACCTGTACAGGATAGGTAGGAGCCTAAGACTCCGGAGCGCCAGCTTCGGGTGAGGCGTTGGTGGGATACTACCCTGGTTGTATTGGACTTCTAACCCATGCCCCTTATCGGGGCAGGAGACAGTGTCAGGTGGGCAGTTTGACTGGGGCGGTCGCCTCCTAAAGAGTAACGGAGGCGCCCAAAGGTTCCCTCAGAATGGTTGGACATCATTCGTAGAGTGCAAAGGCATAAGGGAGCTTGACTGCGAGACCTACAAGTCGAGCAGGGTCGAAAGACGGGCTTAGTGATCCGGTGGTTCCGCATGGAAGGGCCATCGCTCAACGGATAAAAGCTACCCCGGGGATAACAGGCTTATCTCCCCCAAGAGTCCACATCGACGGGGAGGTTTGGCACCTCGATGTCGGCTCATCGCATCCTGGGGCTGTAGTCGGTCCCAAGGGTTGGGCTGTTCGCCCATTAAAGCGGTACGCGAGCTGGGTTCAGAACGTCGTGAGACAGTTCGGTCCCTATCCGTCGCGGGCGCAGGAAATTTGAGACCCCTCGAGATGAGATTTCCCATTACGCAAGTAAGTAAGATCCCTCAAAGAAGATGAGGTTGATAGGTCCGGGGTGTAAGTGCGGCGACGTACGTAGCTGACGGATACTAATTGATCGAGGACTTAACCACTACAATTAAAAAGGTCTAGTTGGTTACAAACTTTAATACACTAATGTCTGTTTTATCCAGTTTTGAGCGAACAAGCTCAAAGAGTCTGGTGGCGATAGCGAAGAGGTCACACCCGTTCCCATACCGAACACGGTAGTTAAGCTCTTCAGCGCCGATGGTAGTTGGGGGTATCCCCCTGCAAGAGTAGGACGTTGCCAGGCACTAAAGAAGTCATTATCTTTATGGTAGTGGCTTTTTTTGTATTCAAAAAGTAGAATCGACGGTAGTTAAGCTCAAGTGCCGATGGTAGTTGGAGGCTAACTCCTATAAAAGTAGGACATTGCCAGGCACTTAAGTCATTACCAAATAGGTAGTGGCTTTTTTATATATATTGAATTTAAAAAAAACGTGTAAAAGTAGATACCTTCCCAATTTTATACGATTAGCAGTGTTAATTAGGTTGATTTTTGTTGCAAGCGGACGCGTTGCGCGGGCAAGGACCGAGCTGCTTCCTTCGAGGCGACTCCAGTGGGAATAGCGCGAGCTGAAAGCCCCGCGGGAACACAGTGACGAGGAGGTTGAAGCCGTGCCCACGGAAAGCGTCCCCCCGAAGCAGAAATCAACCTTTTTCGTATTTCAACACTAAATCTTCCGTTATGAAATTAACTCACATAGCTAAAAAAGGAAGTGGACTTTTAATGAAAAAACATAACAAGCCCCTAGTTCAAGCGTTAGTAAAATTCAAAGAATCAACCCCGATTTCATTTCATGTTCCAGGACATAAGAATGGAACTTTATCTGGATTACCTGTAGGTCTACGGTCGGCACTTCAATACGATTTCACTGAGCTTGAAGGCCTGGATGATCTACATGAGCCCGAAAGTGTATTGAAAATAGCGCAACAGAAGTTAGCGACTTTGTATGGAGCCAACAGAAGCTTTTTTCTTGTGAATGGGTCAACGGTCGGAAACTTGGCTATGATTTACGCAACATGCAGTGCTGAAGATGTAGTTATTGTGCAACGCAATGCTCATAAGTCTGTATTTCACGCAATTGAATTGACGGGGGCAATTCCAATATTCGTTATGCCATCATGGGATAACAAATCAGGGACGGTCGGAGCAGTGACGGCTATGCAGATTCAAGAAGTATTGGAGTTGCATTCGAATGCAAAAGCCGTTATTTTAACTTATCCTACGTATTATGGGGTTACCGGAACAAATTTGGAAGAAGTAATTAAGATTTGTCACTTACACGAAGTTCCAGTCCTTGTGGATGAGGCGCACGGGGCACATTTTGTCATAGGAGATCCGTTTCCACAGTCTGCCTTGGAAATGGGTGCCGATGTTGTTGTGCACTCAGCACATAAAACCTTACCCGCAATGACAATGGCTTCATTTTTACATGTGAAATCTAATTTAATAAGCCCCAAAAGAATTGCCCACTACTTACACATGTTACAGTCAAGTAGTCCATCTTATCTTCTTATGGCATCGCTTGATGATGCGCGAGATTATGCAGAAACTTATAATAAAGATGATAAAATAAATTTCGTGGAGCAGCGTAGTCAATTCATGAAAAGGCTTGAAGAAATACCAAGTCTTCAAATGATTGAAACAGACGATCCATTAAAACTCATTATACGTTCGAAAAACTGCTCGGGTTTTACTATACAAAAACGACTAGAAGCGGAAGGGGTTTACGTAGAACTTGCGGACCCTTTTCAAGTTTTGCTAGTCTTACCGCTATTAAAGTGTGAACATAATTACCCTTTCGAAGAAATAAGTAACAAGATTAGGAAAGCATTTGCCGGCGTAAACGAGTCGACGGACCTACAATTGACAACCGAGCCACTACTACTTGGTCAAGGTATTTCTAAATTGTATTATTCAAGTAAAGAACTTGAGGGTTTGGAAACCGAGTGGATTTCTTATAAAGCCGCTGTTGATTCGGTTGCCGCGGCCGCAGTTATCCCGTATCCACCTGGCATTCCACTTTTACTAGCGGGCGAAATGGTGACGAAAGAGCATGTACAGTCGCTTTCTACACTAATCGCACGGGGGGCAAAATTCCAAGGAGCAATTGACTTAAACAAAAAAGAAATAGTCGTAGTAAGAAGAGAAACGGAGGAATAACATGGTACAGAAAGGTATTTTTATCACGTTTGAAGGTCCGGAAGGTGCAGGTAAGACAACTGTTATTATGGAGTTGTATAAAAGGTTACAAAAAGAGGGGAAAACTGTTATTTTAACCCGTGAACCAGGGGGTATCCCAATAGCAGAAAAGATCCGAGCAATTATTCTTGATAATGAACATCAGGAAATGGATTCGAGGACGGAAGCGCTTCTATATGCGGCCGCAAGACGGCAGCATCTTGTAGAGAAGGTAATCCCTGCACTCGATGCCGGGGCGATTGTTTTATGTGATCGTTTCGTCGATAGTTCGCTAGCTTATCAAGGACATGGCAGAGGACTTGGTATGGAAGATGTTTTTTCAATCAATCAGTTTGCAATTGGAGATACAATGCCTGACTTGACAATTTTCTTTGATATTAGTCCCGAAGAAGGGCTTGAACGCATCGCGAAAAACAGTGATCGCGAACAAAACCGACTGGACAAAGAAAGCATTAACTTCCATAAGAAAGTTTACGAAGGATATATGGAACTTATCGAAAGTTATCCGGAACGAATCGTTACAATTGATGCACGTCCTTCAAAAAGGGATGTTACGGAAAATATTTGGAAAATCATTAGCACTCGGTTTATCTAATACAAGAATTCATGGTATAATGGAGAAAAGTAAGAAAACAGAGGAGAGATAATCGTGAAATTGATTGTTGCAGTCGTACAGGATCAAGATAGTAATCGGTTGTCCGCTGCGTTGACCAAAGCTGATTTTCGAGCAACAAAATTAGCAAGTACAGGTGGATTTCTCAGATCAGGAAACACGACATTTCTTATAGGGACTGAAGAAAGTCTCGTTCCGAAAGCGCTGGAACTTATCCGGGAAAATTGTCGTTCACGAGATCAGATGGTTGCACCAGTTTCTCCGATGGGCGGGAATGCCGATTCATATATTCCATATCCAGTTGAAGTTGAAGTTGGTGGAGCAACAGTATTTGTACTTCCTATCGAACATTTTCATCACTTTTAATCTTTTCGTTAAATGAAGGAATTGTAACAATTTATATACCCGAATCCCGTGATTTCTGTCTTAAAAGAAACACGGGTTTTTTGAAACATGGAGGTGTGTGTAATTGAAGTCCGAAGTTTTTAAAAATCAAAAAGTAGTTATAGATAGAATTTCGTCTATGTTTAAGAATAACAGAATTGGACACGCCTACTTATTTGACGGGGAAAATGGGACAGGAAAAGAAGTGATTGCACTGCATTTCGCTAAACTTCTTCTTTGTAAGGAACCCCAAAAGAATGTTCCATGTGAAACATGCAGTTCTTGTCGACGAGTCACTTCCGGAAATCACCCAAATATTACTTTAATTCGTCCCGATGGTCAAAATATAAAAAAAGAACAAATGTCTGATTTGATATTCAAAATGACTCGAAAAGGTTATGAACCGGGTAGAAAAATCTATATTGTTACTGCCGCGGATCGGATGCATGTTGCGGCTGCAAATACACTACTGAAATTTCTCGAAGAGCCGGAGGGCGATGTCACGGCAATTCTACTTACCAATTCCTATCAATCATTACTTCCAACTATTCAGTCACGCTGTCAACGTATTTCCTTTCTACCCCCTTCGCGAGAAGCGATGATAGCCGAACTTGAAGAAAAGGGAATAACTATGTCTATGGCGGCGACTGCAACGATGGTTACCGCAACTGTAAGCGAAGCGTTTGAACTAGCGAGCGGTGATCAATTTGCAAATATACGAAAAACAGTGTTAAAATTAGTTGAAGCATCAAATAGTAGCGTTCAAGATGCGCTGTTGTTCATTCAAACCGATTGGATACAAGTTTTGAAAGAAAAGGAAGAAGTCGATCGCGGACTTGATTTACTTTTATATGTTTATCGGGACATTGTAGCGATAAAAGCAGGGTTAAATTCCACCCCGGCTTACCCCGATCAAAAAGAACTTTTCGAAGGACTTGCAATGAGGATGACGTACAGTCGTCTGTCTGCGATAATGGAGACGGTGCTACAGTCGAAAAGACAATTGCACAGCAATATGAATCGCACGCTTCTTATGGAGCAATTGGTGCTCAATATGCAGGAGGGGTTACTTGTTGTATAAAGTAGTAGGTGTCCGTTTTAAAAAAGCGGGTAAAATATATTATTTCGATCCATTGGATTACGAACTCGAGGTAGATAATTATGTCATCGTTGAGACGGCCAGAGGAGTAGAATATGGGAAAGTAGTTATTAGTGCCAGAGAAGTCGATAAAAATGATGTCGTTCTGCCACTGAAGAAAGTCGTTCGCCCAGCAGAAATTGCGGACATAGAAAGAGTGGAAGAAAATCGACACGAAGCCGAACGGGCTTTTGAAACTGGCGTTGGTAAGATTGAAGAACATCAACTCGACATGAAACTCGTCGATGTTGAATATACGTTTGACAGAAACAAAGTGGTCTTTTACTTCACTGCAGAAGGCCGGATTGACTTTCGCAATTTAGTTAAAGATCTTGCTTCTATTTTCCGCACACGTATTGAACTGCGTCAAATTGGAGTTCGTGACGAAGCTAAAATGCTCGGAGGAATAGGTCCTTGTGGAAGAATGCTTTGTTGTTCTACATTTTTGGGGGATTTCGAACCGGTTTCAATTAAAATGGCCAAAGATCAAAATTTGTCGCTCAATCCATCTAAAATCTCTGGATTATGTGGAAGACTTATGTGCTGCTTAAAGTATGAGAACGATGATTATGAAGAAGCAAAAGCATTAATGCCTGATATTGGTACAAAAATCGATACACCAGAAGGCACGGGAAGAGTTGTCGGTTTGAACCTTCTTGAACGTCTTCTCCAAGTAAGTTTGAAGGAACAAGATCTTGTGATTGAGTATACGCTGGAAGAAATAATGGATCCTAAAAATAATATGGTTCATTTGATGAAATGATGAGGTGGGTTTGTTGAAAGAAGGAAACTTTCTGGACAGAATAATGGAATTCGAACAACAACTCGGATCCATGCATAAACAATTTCGTGACTTGATGGGATTCGTCGCCGAGATGACGGAAAAGAACAATTCGCTTCAACTTGAAAACCATCATCTGCGCAAGCGACTCGAAGAAATAGATGAACAAGTACAAAAATCAACAAAGAAACAGAAACAACAAGGAAAAAGATCACACACAATTGATGTTGGAGAAGGAGTCGACAACTTGGCCCGCCTTTACAACGAGGGCTTTCACGTTTGTAATGTCCATTACGGGAGTAGCCGTAAAGGAGAAGACTGTCTTTTTTGCTTGTCTTTTTTAAATAAACAAAACGTCTAAACTAAGCCGATCCTATTGTAATGTAGGTTTCGGCTTTTCTTATGGGAGGAATTAGTGTGAATGAACTATTAAAAGACGATGAACGACTTGATTATTTACTGGCGGAGGATTTGAGAATTATTCAAAGCCCTTCAGTCTTTTCTTTTTCGCTTGATGCAGTCTTGCTTGCCAGATTTGCATACGTTCCCATTCGATCAGGAAAGATTGTCGATCTATGCGCGGGAAATGGGGCAATCCCCCTTTTTTTAAGTGCACGAACAGGTGCAGAAATAACCGCTGTAGAACTTCAAGAACGTCTTGCGGAAATGGCAAAAAGAAGCGTCTATTATAATGGACTAGAAGACCGTATTCAAGTTTTAAATGATGATGTCATTGGGATTGCGTCGAAAATTGGTTATGATATGTACGATACGGTGACATGTAATCCTCCGTACTTTCCAGCACACAAAGCGAGCGAGAAAAACATAAGCGAGCATATGGCGATCGCCAGGCACGAAATTCATCTTACGCTTGAGCAAGCCATTCAATCGGCTAGTGAACTTTTGAAGCAAGGCGGTAAAGCGGCCTTTGTCCATCGTCCGGGACGCTTGCTTGATATCGTTACGGCGATGCGGGCAAATCGGATTGAACCGAAACGAATTCGATTTGTTTATCCGAAAGAAGGAAAACCCGCCAACACGCTTCTTATTGAAGGAACGAAAGATGGCAAGCCAGACTTGAAAGTATTACCTCCACTCTATGTGTACGGGGCGGATGGCGAATATACGGAAGAAGTGAGGCAGTTACTTTATGGAGAAGATAAGTGAACATGTATTTTACGTCCTTGAATGCGGCGATGGTTCGTATTACGCTGGATATACGAATGACTTAGAACGGCGTGTTCGTGTACATAATGATGGAAAAGGTGCGAAGTATACACGTGCAAAACGACCAGTACACTGTATATACCACGAGACGTATGGAACTAAACGTGAAGCGATGCAGGCTGAGTATAAATTTAAGCAACTTAAAAGAAACGAGAAAGAAATCCATATTGGAAAGGGGAAAAGTCTGAATGAAATCACAAAAGAGTGCTGAATTAGGTGGCGGAAAACTGTATCTTGTTGGAACACCCATTGGAAACCTCGAAGACATAACGTATCGGGCAATTCGCATCTTAAAAGAAGCAGATGTAATCGCTGCGGAAGATACACGTAATACGATTAAGTTATGTAATCATTTTGAAATTAAAACACCGTTAATAAGTTATCATGAGCATAATATAGAAGTTGGCGGGGACAAAATCTTGGCCTTTCTTATGGAGGGAAAAGATGTAGCGCTTGTTAGTGATGCCGGTATGCCGTGCATATCCGATCCCGGCGTGGATATCGTATCAAAGGCGGTCCACGAAGGGTATGACGTTGTACCTGTACCTGGCGCGAATGCAGCTATTACGGCACTTGTTGCTTCTGGAATTACCCCACAGCCATTCCTGTTCTATGGTTTTTTATCACGCAATAAAAAGGACAGGCGTATCCAGTTGGATTTGTTGAAAAGACGGCAAGAAACATTAATTTTGTATGAGGCACCCCATAGATTGAAAGAAACGCTAAGTGCACTACGCGAACAACTTGGAAGTACGCGCCGCATTGTCCTAGCTAGAGAGCTGACAAAACGTTTCGAAGAGTTTTTGCGTGGAACGCTTGAAGAAGCGGTTAATTGGGCAGAATCGAATACTATAAGGGGCGAGTTTTGTATTATTATTGACGGTAGCGATGGAACTATAGAGGAAGAGCAAATTATTTGGTGGAAAGATTTGTCTTTATATGATCATGTAACAGCTGTAATGGAAAAAGAGGGGATTCGCTCGAAAGATGCAATTCGCGAAGTAGCGAATGCCCGTGGAATCGGTCGACGGGAAGTTTATAATGCATATCATATCGAAAGTGAAAATGAATAAAAAAATCCGGAACGGCAGTCCCGCTCCAGAAGGATGTTGAATTACTCATTGATTTTTCAAGTTGTTTTGAATTTCTTCGATTAATTGTTGTGCACCCTCGGGGCTTAAAATTAGTTTACCACCAATCAGACTTAAGTTATCGTCTGAAACATCGCCCGTAATTGAGCAAGTCATATTCGGCATATATTTTTTCAAGATAATTTTATCTTCATCAACGTAGATTTCTAAAGCGTCTTTTTGTTCAATTCCTAACGTACGACGTAACTCGATTGGAATAACTACACGTCCAAGTTCATCTACTTTTCTTACGATACCAGTTGATTTCACGAGATCAATCTCCTTTCCAAATGTGGTGTTCGACAAAGTACGACATGGTTCGCTCTGTCTAATGTATCATACCAAGTCTTCCAATTAACGTCAATGGAATAAACCCAAAATTATGATAAAAACAATAATGATTTTATTCATTTACAACAATTGAAAGTAGTGTACAAGATAATCGGTAATATCGGTGGCAATGCTCTTGTTTAGGTTATTTCATTGTATCGTTCTTGATATTTCGATAGAATAGAGATTATATATTAATATTGGAGGAGTTTTTCGTGACTAAAGAGAAAGAAACATTTTATATTACCACGCCAATTTATTATCCTAGCGGAAAATTCCATATCGGAACAGCTTATACGACTGTAGCTTCGGATGCGATGGCGCGTTACAAGCGTTTACGCGGTTACGATGTACGTTTCTTAACCGGGATGGACGAGCATGGCCAGAAAATACAGGAAAAAGCGGATGAGGCGGGTCTGGCGCCACAGAAGTTTGTTGACGGTATAGCAGAAGGCGCAAAAAAGGTGTGGGAAACAATGGATATTTCCTACGACGATTTTATACGTACGACGGAAGATCGCCACAAGGCAGGGGTTGAAAAGATCTTCAAAAGATTCCTCGACAATGGTGATATTTACAAAGGGGAGTACGAAGGTTGGTATTGTATACCTTGTGAATCGTATTTTGGCGAAGCCCAACTTGACGATGGAAACTGCCCAGATTGCGGACGCCCTGTCCAAAAGGTAAAAGAAGAATCGTATTTCTTTAATATGAAAAAATACGCGGACAGATTATTGAAATATTACGAAGACAACCTTAAATTCATTGAACCAGAATCACGTAAAAATGAAATGATTAATAACTTTATTAAGCCAGGTCTTGAGGATCTCTCTGTTTCTCGGATGTCATTCGACTGGGGTATTAAAGTACCTGGAGATCCGAAGCATGTGATTTACGTCTGGGTTGATGCGTTGACAAACTATATTACAGCACTTGGTTACCAATCTGATGACGATTCATTGTTCAACAAGTATTGGCCAGCCGATGTACATGTAGTTGGGAAGGATATTGTTAGATTCCATACGATTTACTGGCCAATCTTCCTTATGGCTTTGGATTTACCATTGCCGAAGAAAGTATTTGCACATGGCTTTATCATGATGAAAGACGGTAAAATGTCGAAATCGAAAGGAAACGTTGTGTACCCGGAAATGCTTGTTGAACGGTACGGTCTGGATGCAACAAGGTACTTCCTTCTTCGAGAACTGCCGTTTGGACAAGATGGTGTATTCTCTCCAGAAACATTCGTTGAACGAACGAATTATGATCTTGCGAATGATCTTGGTAACTTACTAAATCGAACAATTTCTATGATCAATAAATATTTCGAAGGTGTAATTCCGACTGAAGGGCTTGTACCAACTGAATATGATACAAGTTTGACGGACTTCATTACAAAAACAGTTGGAAAATACGAGTCCTCTATGGAAGATATGCAGTTCAGCATTGTCTTAGGTGAGTTATGGGCGCTGATTTCTCGAACGAACAAGTATATCGATGAGACATCACCTTGGGTACTAGCAAGGGATGAGAAGGACCTTGGGCAGCTTGCGTCTGTTATGGCAAATCTTGCGTCTTCGCTACGGCATATCGCGGTACTTCTGCAACCGTTTATGACTAAATCACCTAAACAAATTGTCGGTCAGCTTGGACTAGACGAAAGTTTGCTTAGCTGGGAGACGCTTGGTGATTTCAATGCGATACCCAAAGGAACAAAAGTGATTGAAAAAGGTATACCTGTTTTCCCGCGCTTAGATCCAGAAATTGAAGTCGTTTATATTCGCGATCAAATGGCTGTATCTGCGCCAGACGAGGAAAAGACAAAGCCGGAGCCGAAATCGGAACCAGCGAGTGAAGAAATCACAATCGATGATTTCATGAACGTAGATTTACGTGTGGCAACAGTAATTGCATGTGAAAAGATTCCAAAAGCGGATAAACTGCTGAAACTTCAACTAGACCTTGGCTATGAGCAAAGGCAAGTTGTTTCAGGAATCGCAGAACATTACGAACCTGAAGCGTTAATAGGCGAAAAGGTTATTGTCGTCGCAAACTTAAAGCCGGTTAAATTACGGGGTGAACTGTCACAAGGTATGATTTTGGCAGGACAGTCGGACGGTATTTTAAAACTTGCAACAGTCGATTCAGCGCTTGAAAATGGCGCTCAAGTAAAATAACTTAAACTATGAAACAGTGGCGGCGTCCCTTTATTGGAAACGCCGCTTTTTTATTTATATCCGCTCTGAATTCAACATGATTAATCCTATTATTTCAATAAAACTTTAAACTGTAACACTCCTGTAATATAAATGCGGGGAAAGTAACAATGGACTGCAATATAATAAGAGAACCTTAAGGAGAGAGAAAATGTATATAGATACCCATGTACACTTAAACGCAGATCAATACGAAAATGACGTCGATGAGGTAATTTCACGGGCTTTTGAAGCAGGCGTTGAAAAAATGATTGTTATTGGTTTTGATCGGAAAACAATTAACAAAGCGATGGAACTTGTAGAACAGTATCCGTTTATATACGCAGTTGTCGGGTGGCATCCGGTTGATGCAATTGATTGCACAGAAGAGGATTTGGAGTGGATTGAATCCTTGGCCAAACATCCGAAAGTCGTCGGTATCGGTGAAACCGGACTCGATTATTATTGGGATAAGTCACCGAAGGACATTCAACAGGAATTGTTCAGAAAACAAATCCGGCTTGCTCAAAAAGTTGGTTTGCCCGTTATTATTCACAATCGTGACGCTACGGCGGATGTTGTTCGAATATTGAAAGAAGAAGAGGCGGAGAAGTCGGGAGGAATCATGCATTGTTTTAGCGGTAGCGTAGAAACAGCGAAAGAATGCATTGCCATGAATTTTATGATTTCACTTGGAGGGCCAGTAACATTTAAAAATGCCAAAATGCCGAAGCAAGTCGCAACCGAAATTCCACTGAAGCATTTGCTTATTGAAACGGATGCACCGTATTTGACACCACATCCGTACCGTGGAAAAAGAAATGAACCAGTCTATGTCACCCTTGTGGCAGAAGAGATTGCAAGGCTTAAAGGGTTGCCAATCAAGGAAGTAGCAAAAAAGACAACGGAAAATGCGATGGAAATTTACAATATTAAATAATTAATAGACTGAAAAAATTTCCGTACTTTGGACTAAAGGTACCTTTCTAAGTTTGCTATTATTCTAATTCGAAAGAGTTGACACTCAGAAAAGTAACCTATATAATCACACGAGTGATGAAGGAGGAGTTTTTTTCATGTCAAATAGATTCATGAAAAGTCTATTCTTGGGGTCATTGAGGAGTAAAGGGATAGCGTTAACTGTCATTTCGTTTATGCTATTTATCACTGTAATTTCACTCGTTTTCTACGAAGGAACAAAGAAAACGGTTCTTTTAGATGCGAATGGTGAAGAACTAGAAATCAAGACACACGCAAATACAGTTGGCAAACTACTTTCCGAACAAGAAATAGTAGTTTCCGAAAATGATATAGTAACACCCCCAATGAATACACCAGTTGAAGAAGGTCTATCAATTAACTGGGAACAAGCAAAACAAGTTGCAATATTAGTTGACCAAGAGATTACATCTCTATGGACAACACAAAGTAATATAGATGAAGTGTTGGAAGAAGCCGGTATTGAAATTTCCGAACACGATCGCGTAACACCTAGTCTGAATGAGCAACTAGGAGTCGATCAAATCATTACCATTGAAAAAGCGTTTCAAGTTGTGCTGAACGATGGTGGAGAAGAGCAAAGTTTCTGGTCCACTTCGATTACAGTCGCTGACTTTTTAAAAAGGGAAAACATTCAGTTGAATGAACTTGACCGATTAGAAGCGCATATAGAAGAACTTATTATGCCGAATTCCGTGGTCAATATTGTCCGTGTGGAAAAGGTTACTGATGTAGTAGAGGAATCTGCAAACTTCGCAACTGAAACACGTACTGATTCTTCTTTACTTAAAGGTCGAGAAAAAGTCGTCCAGGCGGGAGAAAACGGAACTGTTTCACGGAAGTTTGAAGTTCTTAAAGAAAACGGGACAGAAGTTTCCCGCAAAATGCTTGAAGAAAAAGTAATTAAAAAACCACAGAAGAAAATTGTAGCAATTGGATCGAAGATAGCAGTAGCGAGTGCAAACACAAATACAAAAGACAATACGAGTGCAGCGAAATCGAACGTCAGTGTATCCCGTAATAATAATTCAGCACCTTCGGGTGGCAAAGAGTTTTACGTGACCGCTACGGCGTACACGGCAGGCTGTAACGGGTGTTCAGGAATTACTGCCACAGGTATTAACTTAAATGCGAATCGGAACTTGAAAGTGATTGCTGTTGACCCAAGTGTCATTCCCCTAGGCTCAAAAGTATGGGTTGAAGGTTATGGCCATGCAATTGCAGGGGACACAGGCGGCGCGATTAAAGGGAAGAAGATTGATCTTCATGTACCAACTAAAGAAGCGGCTTATAAGTTTGGAAGACGCCAAGTTAAAATCAAAGTTCTAAATTAATGACTATCCGTAGGACGATTATGTGTCCTACGGATTATTTTGTTTTTTTATAATACGCCTTTTAGGGGAGTCTTCTGTACAACAATGTACATGGATAGTAGAATTGAGTAAAGAATGCAGTGGAATGAGGACTATTTGTGAAGATTAAAGAAATTATTGTCGTTGAAGGTAAATCGGATACAATCGCGGTGAAACGAGCAACGGGTGCAGATACGATTGAAACGAATGGCTCTGCAATCGATGAAAAAACCCTTGTAAGAATACAACATGCCCAAGAGACACGCGGTGTCATTGTATTTACAGATCCCGATTATCCGGGAAGAAGAATACGTGCAATTATTGAAGAGCATGTTGTGGGTGTAAAACACGCCTTTTTGGAAAAAAAGAAAACAATCGCAAAAAATGGGCAAGGGCTTGGAATTGAACATGCGATAGATGAGGATATACGTGAAGCGATCCGTTCAGTCTATACAACGGATAACGATGAAGTTACGGATATCCCACTCGCCTATTTAATGGCGGCGAGGTTAATTGGTCATCCGGATGCAAGAAAAAGGCGTGAAAAACTAAGCGAGTTGCTACGCATCGGTCAAGTGAATGGTAAAGGACTCAAAAAACGTCTTGAAATGTTCCGAATTGACCAAGATAAGTTGAATGAAGTGCTAAAAGTTCTAGACGAGGAGGAAGAAAATGAATAAAGATATTGCGACTCCGGTCAGAACAAAAGAAATTCTGAAAAAACACGGGTTTTCTTTTAAGAAAAGTCTTGGACAAAACTTTTTAATCGATCCTAATGTTTTAAGGAATATTGTTTCTCATGCGGGGTTATCGGAAAAAACCGGCGTCATTGAAATCGGTCCAGGTATTGGTGCCCTTACAGAACACCTTGCAAGGAGCGCTGGGAAGGTTGTTGCGTTTGAGATTGATGGGCGCCTTCTTCCAGTGTTAGAAGACACGTTATCGCCGTACAACAACGTGACGATTATCCATCAAGACATTTTAGAAGTGAATCTTTTAGAAGTGATGGAAGAGCAGTTTGCGGAGTACGAGGACGTTGTTGTCGTTGCAAACCTTCCCTATTACGTGACAACACCAATCATTATGAAGTTTTTGCTTGGGAAAGTTCCTATTTCAGGCATGATAATAATGATGCAAAAAGAAGTCGCAGATCGAATCACCGCGAGTCCTGGTACAAAGGCATATGGTTCACTGTCAATTGCTATTCAATATTATATGGATGCAGATGTAGCGATGATTGTGCCAAGAACTGTTTTTATGCCTCAACCAAATGTTGAATCGGCTGTTTTACGTTTGACAAGGAAAGAAAAGTTACCTGCCCAAGTAAAAGATGAAGGATTTTTATTTGAAGTTTCAAGAGGCTCATTTGTTCAACGCAGGAAAACTATTTTTAATAATTTACAGTCTTCGCTGCCGGAAGGAAAGTCAAAAAAAGAACAAATAATTGATGCGCTAAATCGCTCCGAAATTCTTCCGAGCAGACGTGGCGAAACGTTGTCAATAGAGGAGTTTGCGCGCTTATCGAACGAGTTATATGCCGACTTTTATAAAGAACGTAAAGGTGAAAAAAGTTAGTTCATTTATTTTAAATACTTATTTATTTGATAAAACAATTGACAAAACGATTGCTTAATTGTTAAAATGAAACTTTTAATTGACAGAACTCTTTGAATGTGTTATGATTATTCTTAGTGAGGTGTAAGCGACATGCCAAAAACATTAGCGGACATTAAGAAGTCATTGGATTCTCATCTTGGGAAACGTTTGCATTTGAAAGTGAACGGTGGCCGAAGACGAACAATCGAAAGAGCGGGAGTCTTAAGTGAAACGTATCGTGCAGTTTTCGTAGTGGAACTAGACCAAGAAGATAATGCGTTTGAAAGAGTATCTTACAGCTACGCGGATATTTTAACCGATGCGGTTGAAATAACAATTCTAGATGGACTCGACGGTGCAGATAATACTGCCTTTATCGTCAAATAATAATAGTTATGAACTTTTCAGTCGCCTATTCTCAGCATCCAGCAATGGAATGTCTGTTGGATAGGTGTTTTTTATTTTCTTCTGCTCATACTAGAAACGTCAGCCAAAAGGAGGAAAACCGAATGGCGAAAAAACGTAGTATTATGTCTGAGCGCTTGAAGGAAGAAATTGCGAAAGAGCTTGGGTTTTACGATGTTGTTCAACGTGAAGGTTGGGGCGGTATCAAGTCACGCGATGCCGGTAATATGGTGAAACGTGCGATTGAAATGGCAGAACGTAGTCATTCAGAAGGTAAATAATTATTGAAAACTGCTTGAGTCCACTGCTCGGCTGACAAAAAACAGGGAGTGCCCTTAACATCATCGAGTCAGGTGATGCTGGGGTAGTCCCTGTCCTTGTTACATGGGCACTGTACATATTTAAAAAGTGATAAATCAACGTGCAATATTCAGCGTCTATGGTAAAATAGGGAACTAAGACATGCTGTTAATGGAGGGAGCCGGATGCTTTACGAAAAGGCGCCAGCAAAAATAAATTTAACGCTCGATGTGTTACATAAACGTCCGGATGACTTTCATGAAGTCGAGATGATCATGACGACGGTGGATCTTGCTGATCGAGTGTGGATTCGTCAAATAAAAGGCGGACAAATTAAAATTAAGTCATCTGTGCGGTACGTTCCAAGTGACCGAAAAAATCTTGCGTATCAAGCTGCAGAACTTATAAGACGGAAATACGGTATTACGCAAGGCGTTGAAATTACGCTTGAGAAAAGGATTCCGGTGGCAGCCGGCCTTGCAGGTGGTAGTTCGGATGCAGCTGCAACGCTGCGAGGTTTAAACAAGTTGTGGAAGTTAGGTCTTAGTGCAGACAAGCTTGCGGAACTTGGCGCTGAAATTGGATCGGATGTAGCGTTCTGCGTGTACGGTGGCACAGCATTTGCTACTGGTCGCGGGGAAATTATTCACGACCTTCCAGCTCCGCCGAACTGTTGGGTTATCCTGGCAAAGCCTGCAATTTCTGTGTCAACGGGCAACATATACAAAGATTTAAGTTTATCGTCCATTGAGCACCCGAATACGGAGCGTATGATTCAAGCTTTGAAATATGGGGATTATAATGAAATGTGCCGTTCAATTGGAAACGTTCTTGAACCTGTTACGACAGGAATTCATAAAGAAGTGGCGGTCCTAAAAGAACAGATGAAAAAGTTTGGTGCGGATGCAGTGCTGATGAGTGGAAGCGGACCAACTGTGTTTGGTCTTGTAGAACACGAATCGAGGGTACCAAGAATTTATAATGGTCTAAAAGGATTTTGTCCAGAAGTTTACGCCATTCGAATGATGGGTGAACGGCATTCATTTGATTAAACACGTATATTAATGGTAATGTACTATTAAAACATTCGTGTTTTAGGAGTTGGTTGCATGAAGTGGAAAAGAAGCGAACGACTTGTTGATATGACCCGACACCTGTTGGAATCTCCACATGAACTAATTCCCCTTACCTTTTTTTCTGAACGATATAAATCTGCAAAGTCCTCAATTAGCGAAGACTTGACGATTATAAAAGAAACGTTTGAAGAAAAAGGGACAGGGGAACTTAAAACTGTCACGGGAGCTGCTGGCGGGGTGAAGTTTATTCCTAAAATGGCTGATTCAGAAGTTGAGGAAGTAATCTCCCTTCTTATGAAGGAACTTGGTCACTCGGACCGACTTTTACCAGGTGGCTATTTGTTTATGGCCGATCTTCTTGGAAATCCACGTATTATGGACCGCGTTGGTAAAGTGTTTGCTTCGAGGTTTTCAGATATGGATATTGACGTAATTATGACGGTAGCGACAAAAGGAATTCCGATTGCACATTCAATTGCGCGTCATTTAAATGTCCCTGTTGTTATCGTTCGTCGGGATAGTAAAGTGACAGAAGGATCTACTGTAAGTATTAATTATGTCTCGGGTTCAACAAGACGTATTCAGACTATGGTATTATCAAAAAGAAGTATGAAAAGCGGGCAGAGGGTATTGATTACCGATGATTTCATGAAAGCTGGCGGCACAATGGCTGGTATGAAGAATCTTCTTGAAGAATTCGGTTGCGAACTTGCCGGTACGGCGGTGCTGGTCGAAGCCGGGCATCACGAAGAAGTTCTAGTCGATGATTATTTATCTCTTGTGAAACTCCGCGCAGTCAATGAGAAAGACCGTACAATTGAATTAAGTAAAGGAAACTATTTTGAGAAGGGTGGAAAATGATATGAATTACGTAGAAACAGACAAAGCACCAGCAGCATTCGGTCCATATGCACAAGCAGTAACTGTGAACGGCTTTATTTACACGTCAGGGCAGATTCCAATTACACCAGAAGGACAGTTAATTGAAGGTTCGATTGTAGACCAAACGAACCAAGTCTTTGCAAACGTAAAAGGAGTTCTCGAAGCGGCTGGCTCTTCTTTAGACAAAGTAGTGAAAGCAACTGTGTTTATTACGAATATGGATGATTTTGCAGCAATTAACGAAGTGTATGCAAAACATTTTGGTTCGCATACACCCGCACGATCATGCGTTGAAGTAAGTAGGCTTCCGAAAGACGTAAACGTTGAAATTGAAGTAATTGCACTAACAACAAAATAATGGATACCCCGCCCAGAAAACTGGTGCGGGTTTTATTTTTTTATCAATTATTCCCATATAGGTTGAACTTATGATTTCCACGTAATCTCCAGCGAAGGCGGATTCTTTAGTTCAGATTACGAAATGAGTTGCCTAATTCTTTTAAAGATTATGCAACTTAAAGGAGGGAAACGATTACTTTTATAGAATATAGTATTCATGCAAAAAGATTAGGAGTGGTAGTCAGATGGAAGTAACAGATGTAAGACTAAGGAGGGTGGAAACGGAAGGCAGAATGAGGGCAATAGCCTCCCTTACATTCGATAATGAATTCGTTATCCACGATGTTCGTGTGATTGACGGGAATGAAGGGCTTTTCGTTGCAATGCCAAGTAAACGTACACCAGACGGTGAGTTCCGGGATGTAGCGCACCCAATCAATTCAGATGCACGCATGAAAATCCAGAATGTAGTAATAGCTGCTTATCATCAATCTGCCAATGAAAAAGTGACACTCGAAGAAATAGGAGCAGTATAATTGCTTATATAATTTTGGATAGCTGCCTCGTTCACATAGAAGGCAGTTTTTTGGCCTAAATTTTGGTGTTATGGATAATACTAAAACGATAGCTAGAAACGCAAATAATTAATGCTAAAAGATTGTAATGAAATTGTCAAGATGTAACAGGTTGAAAAAAAGATGAATTTCGGCTATAGTCAATAGTGAAAACAATGGAGAGGGACTTATTTTATTCCCTCATTGATGGAGGCCGTATTAATGACGAATACATACGCCATCGTCCTCGCAGCGGGACAGGGTACACGGATGAAATCCGATTTGTATAAAGTGCTCCACCCTGTTTGCGGAAAATCGATGGTCGCACACGTTATTGACAATATAATTGACCTTGGAACAGATCGAATCGTGACAATTGTTGGTCACGGAGCGGAAAAGGTTGAGCAAACGCTTGGTGAAAAAAGTGAGTATGCTTTGCAGGAAGAGCAACTTGGAACTGCACACGCTGTCCAGCAGGCAGAAAAGCTTATTGGTAGTCTCTCCGGTACAACGATTGTAGTTTGCGGGGATACACCACTTATTCGACCAGAAACAATGAAGTCGCTTATAGAACACCATAATGCAATAGGTGCCAAAGCAACAATACTTACAGCGGTAGCTGATGATCCTACAGGATATGGCCGCATCATTCGTGGTGAAAACGGCCAAGTTTTGCGCAACGTCGAACAAAAAGATGCGTCAGCCGAGGAGCAAAAAGTATCCGAAATTAATACGGGAACGTATTGTTTTGATAATGAAGCACTTTTCGCTACGTTGAAAAAAGTGAAAAACGATAATGCGCAAGGTGAATACTATTTACCGGACGTGATCGGTATTTTACAAGCCGAAAAAGAACTTGTTTCTGCTTATATAACGGATGACTTTAGCGAAACACTCGGTGTGAATGACCGCGTCGTTTTATCTGAAGCGGAACGTGTGATGCGTAGTCGAATCGCTGAGAAACATATGCGAAACGGTGTGACGATTATTAGTCCTGAAAATACGTATATAAGCGCAGATGCTGAAATCGGACGTGATACTGTTCTTCAACCAGGTACGATGATTGAAGGGAAAACGATTATCGGTGAAAACTGTGTAATCGGTCCAAATAGTCAACTTGTCGACAGTTCGATCGAAGACCGTACAACGATTCACTCTTCAGTTGTTCTTGCAAGTGCGATAGGCGCTGACACAAGCGTTGGACCATTTGCCCATATCCGACCAGAATCTAGCCTTGGAAATAGCGTTCGAATTGGCAACTTCGTCGAGGTGAAAAAGTCGACGCTGGGAGAAGGAAGTAAAGTATCACACCTAAGTTATATTGGTGATGCAGAGATTGGATCGCGCGTCAATGTTGGCTGTGGTACAATTACTGTTAACTATGATGGCATGAATAAGTATGTAACAACAATCGAAGACGAAGCATTCATCGGATGCAATTCGAACCTTATCGCGCCAGTAAACGTAGGAAAAGGTGCTTATGTGGCAGCGGGCTCAACGATTTCAAAAAATGTACCAGAAAATTCGTTAGCAATCGCGCGTTCGCGTCAAGAAAACAAAGAAGGATACGTAACAAAACTAAAACTCAAATAAACAGGGGGACCATGATGACTAATCATTATCCGAATGACAAACTAAAGATATTTTCTTTGAATTCCAACGAGCAACTTTCAACAGAGGTTGCGAAACAAATCGGGCGCCCGCTCGGAGAAATTTCTGTGAAACGATTTAGTGACGGAGAAGTCCAAATTAATATCGAAGAAAGTATCCGTGGCTGTGATGTATTCGTAATCCAGTCAACGTCTAACCCTGTCAATGACAATCTCATGGAGCTACTTATTATGATTGATGCATTGAAACGTGCGTCTGCACGTACGATAAATGTCGTTATGCCGTATTATGGGTATGCACGTCAGGACCGTAAAGCGCGATCACGTGAACCGATTACAGCTAAACTAGTTGCAAACTTATTAGAAACAGCTGGAGCACACCGTGTAATCGCAATTGATCTTCATGCACCTCAAATCCAAGGCTTCTTTGATATTCCAATCGATCATCTGATGGCGGAACCACTTCTTACTGAATACTTCAGTCAAAAAGGCTATGCTCAGGATGAGTTAGTTATCGTATCCCCGGACCACGGCGGAGTAACGCGTGCACGAAAAATGGCGGACCGAATGAAAGCACCAATTGCAATTATCGACAAGCGTCGTCCACGTCCAAACGTTGCAGAAGTAATGAGCATTGTTGGTAACGTAGATGGAAAAGTTGCAATTCTTATCGATGATATTATTGATACGGCTGGAACGATTACTGTTGCGGCGAGTGCGTTAATCGAAAGTGGAGCAAAAGAAGTATACGCTTGTTGTACACATGCGGTATTATCAGGTCCTGCAATTGAGCGAATCGACAATTCCAAAATAAAAGAACTTGTGATTACGAATTCAATTGCACTAACTGCCGATAAACAATCCCCTAAAATTAAACAAGTTTCGATTGCAAAACTTTTAGGCGACGCAATCGTTCGGGTATTTGAAGAAAAGTCCGTAAGCATCTTGTTCGATTGACAAAAGGCGGCTTTATAGCGTATCCTTTAGAGTAGCCAAATTAGCATAATAAACTTATCTGGAAAGGTGATAAAATAAAATGAGCACTACAATTCAGTCAGAAATCAGAGAAATAACTAAGCAATCGGCACTTACAGAATTACGAGAAGGCGGTTTCGTACCGGCAGTCGTTTACGGATATGGAACAGAGGCAATTTCTATTTCTGTAAAAGAGCGCGACCTTCTAAAAACATTACGTGTAACTGGACGTAATGGTGTTATGAAACTACAAGTAAACGACAAGGAAATTAACGTTGTTTTAAACGATTACCAACTTAATCCGTTACGAGGCGATGTGTTACACGCGGACTTCCTTGCTATTAACATGACAGAAGAACTTGAAGTTGACGTTTTAGTCAATCTTGTAGGCGAATCTGTAGGTGAAAAAGCAGGCGGCGTTCTACAACAGCCGAACCGTGAATTGACAATCAAAGTTAAACCTTCGGATATTCCGGAATCATTTGACATTGACATTGCAGCACTAGAAATCGGAGAAGCGATTTCAGTTGGCGATATTCGCGCGAAATCAAAATACGAAATTTTGAATGACGATGATTTCTCACTAGTTCTAATTTCTGCTCCACGTACTGAAGAAGATCTTGAAGCACTTGATGCCGAAGTTGGGGATGCAAGCGCAGAAACAGAAGTAATTGGTGCAGACAAAGAAGCGTAAGAAAATACAGTGGCGTACGGATTACCGTACGCCTTTTTTCTGTTTTTCTTGAATTTAGGCGTTGGACCTTTTTGGGATTCATTCAAAGCAGCCTGACTAATGGAAAAGGAAGAGGATTATTTTGAAAATGATTATTGGACTCGGTAATCCGGGCAAACAATATGAAAAAACGCGACATAATGTCGGGTTTCATGTCATTGATGAACTGTCTGCACGTCTAAACGCGCCAGCAATGCAATCGAAATTCAATGGAATGTTTACAGTTATCCATCGACCTAAAGGAAAAGTGATGCTCGTTAAACCGCTCACATACATGAACCTTTCAGGCGAATGTATTCGTCCATTAATGGAGTACTATGATGTGGGTTTGGAAGACATTACCGTCGTTTACGACGATTTGGATCTTGCCCCTGGAAGTATTCGACTTCGCCAAAAGGGAAGTGCAGGTGGCCATAACGGTATGAAATCACTTATTGCACATATTGGTTCAGACAAGTTCAATCGGATTCGAATTGGGGTCGGAAGACCAGTAAGTGGAATGAAAGTATCGGACTATGTCCTTTCACCATTCAATAAAGACGAAGCACCTCTTATTTCTGGAATTGTTGAAAAAAGTGCCTCGGCTTGTGAAGCATGGCTTGAAAAACCTTTTATTGATGTTATGAACAATTTTAATGGCGTTTAAGGAATAATGGACCGGTCTCTAGCCTATACTTTTAAAAAGGGGTGGAACTAGATGACAGTCCGTTATAAATGCCGACATTGTAAAACGGAAGTTGGTTCACTTCCGTTTGAATCTGTAAAAGATACGATACTATTGCTTCAAAAGTTGGATGAAAAGGAAGAAGAGCACTTTCTAACGTATGAGAAGGATGGGGCTATGGCTGTGCAATGTATTTGTGAGCAGTGTCAACAGTCACTTCAAAAGTTTCCGGACTACTACGCACTAAGTAAATGGTTGCAATAAGATATTCGCTTTGGAGCCAAGAGGCTTCCAAAGCTTTTTCTGATTTAAAAGTAGGATAATAAGTTTAATAGAGTTCTTAATTTCAATACACGTATATATAGTTTGAAATTAAGAATGTACCGCCTAGTTGATTGTAGTGGGAAGCGTCCGCTCGAAACGGAAATCAACGGCTTGGTAAAGCGATTATCATTGGACTTTTTCAAGGTAGAGTCTTTAATTCAACATATATAGACGAAAAAAAGGATGTGTAGCATTGGAAATGCTAATAGATTTAACATTGCAAGATAACAATATTAGTGAACTAATTGAAGAATTAAAGAATGGAGTAGATGGCCAATTTATCACCGGGCTATCCGGGGGTGCAAAACCGGTATTTTTTAAAGCAATCCGGCAATCGATTGACAAACCCATTCTAATTGTATCTCCGAACTTGCTCCAAGCTCAGCGTACATATGAAGACTTAGTGAAAATGGCAGGTGAATTTTCCGTTCATTTGTATCCAGCAGAAGAGCTTATTGCAGCTGACTTTTCATTTTCTAGCTATGAACTACGTGCCCAACGCATTGAAACACTAGATCATATGGCGAGGGTTGGAAAAGGTATCTATATTACACCTATTGCTGGACTTCGAAAGTTTTTGCCGAACAAAGAACGTTGGCTTGAAAATTGTCTTACAACAAAAACCGGGGATACAATAGACATGGAAAGTTGGCTTGAAAGTCTTGTAGCGATGAGTTATACGAGACAGCCAATGGTGACAGCCCCGGGAGACTTTGCTTTACGCGGAGGAATTCTCGACCTTTACCCGGTATATATGGAAAACCCAGTTCGAATTGAGTTATTCGACACGGAAATCGACTCGATTCGGACATTTTCAGCAGACAATCAACGCTCAATTGATAAATTAGATTCAGTATCTATCCTCCCTGCATCTGAATTTGTGTGGTCTTCAGAAGATATGTTGGCAATGGCGGACAAACTAGAGATTGAACTCAGTTCTAGCTTAAAACGAATAAGCAATGAAGAAGTAAAAGAACGAATGACAATGAACATCATGCCAGATATTACCCTTATGAAGTCCGGAAATGCCCCTGAAAACATCATGAAGTATGCATCTTTTTCCGAAAACAAACCGACTTCTCTTGCAACGTACTTTTCGAGGGATGGCATCGTCATGTTCGATGAAATTGGAAGAGTTACTGAAGTGATTGAATCGCTGGAGAAAGAAGAGGAAGACTGGTTCGTCAATTTACTCGAAGAAGGAAAAATTGTTCATAATGCAAAAATTTCATTTTCATTTGAAGAAACCTACAAGATGCTTTCACAGAAAAAACTCTATTTGTCACTTTTCGTTCGTACGGTGCCTAATATTGTCGTGAAAAAAACGATGACATTTTCATGTAAGCCGATGCAACAGTTCCACGGGCAAATGAACTTCTTTAAAAATGAGATGGAGCGTTGGCAACACGGCGGTTTCACTATAATGATTATCGCCGATGGTAGCGAACGGATGCAAAAAGTGCAGGCTATTCTCCAAGACTATGACGTGGAATCTTCGTTAGGGGGTAAACCTTCAAGTTCTGGTGGAACATTTGTCATTAATGGTGATTTGTCTGCAGGTTTTGAACTTCCTTTTCAAAAGTTGGCGGTCGTTACAGATGCCGAATTATTTCAAGGGAAGCCGAAAAGAAAATCAAGACCCCAACAAATTTCAAATGCAGAGCGCATTAAAAGTTACTCGGAAATAAAACCAGGGGACTATATTGTTCATGTGCATCATGGAATTGGTAGATTTATTGGGTTGGAGACTCTTGAAGTAAGTGGAAATCATAAAGATTATTTGCATATTCATTATGAAGGTGATGACAAGCTTTTCGTTCCAGCCGATCAAATTGATCTTATCCAGAAGTACATAGCGTCTGGAGAAAGACAGCCGAAGTTACACAAACTCGGTGGTGCGGCTTGGAAGAAAACGAAAAGTAAAGTATCTGCGGCGGTTAAGGACATTGCAGAAGATCTTATTAAGCTTTATGCGGAACGAGAATTAGAAAGAGGTTACGCATTTGCAGCAGATGACGATATGCAGATGGCATTTGAAGATGCGTTTCCATACGACGAAACAGAAGATCAGCTACGTTCAATTATAGAAATTAAAGAGGATATGGAAAAAATCCGTCCAATGGACCGACTGCTTTGCGGGGATGTTGGATATGGAAAGACAGAAGTCGCGATTCGAGCAGCTTTCAAAGCGGTTTCCGATGGGAAACAAGTTGCATTTCTAGTGCCAACAACAATTCTCGCCCAACAGCATTATGAAACGATGAAAGAACGGTTTTCTGGATTTCCTGTTGAAGTCGCCCTACTGAACCGTTTCCGAACGAAAAAAGAACAAACGGAATCGTTAAAAGGATTAAAAGCCGGAACGATTGATATCGTTATTGGTACGCACAGGCTTTTATCTAAAGACGTTTCTTACCGCGACCTTGGTTTACTAGTCGTTGATGAAGAACAACGATTTGGCGTGACGCATAAAGAAAAGTTAAAACAGTTGAAGACGAACGTTGATGTATTGACGTTGACGGCAACACCAATACCGCGTACCCTTCACATGTCGATGCTAGGTGTCCGTGATTTGTCGGTTATAGAAACGCCCCCTGCTAATCGATTTCCTGTGCAGACCTATGTTATGGAACATAACTTTGTCCTAATCCGCGAAGCAATCGAGCGTGAAATGGGACGAGGAGGTCAAGTATTCTACTTGTATAATCGGGTGGAAGATATGATGCGCCGGGTCGATGAAATTAAACAACTTGTTCCAGAAGCTCGTGTAGGATTTGCGCATGGACAGATGGGTGAAAGGGAACTGGAATCTGTTATTTTAAGCTTCTTAGAAGGGGAATATGACGTATTAGTTACGACGACAATTATTGAAACAGGAATTGATATTCCCAACGTGAATACGCTTATCGTCCACGATGCAGATCGAATGGGCTTATCACAACTCTACCAGCTACGCGGACGCGTAGGACGTTCGAATAGGGTGGCATATGCTTACTTTCTGTACCAACCGGACAAAGTACTGACAGAGGTCGCAGAAAGTCGTCTTCAGGCGATTAAAGAGTTCACTGAACTTGGTTCTGGTTTTAAAATTGCTATGAGGGATTTATCGATTCGTGGGGCGGGAAATTTGTTAGGTTCCCAACAACATGGATTTATCGATTCGGTTGGTTTTGATCTTTATTCGCAAATGCTTCAAGAAGCAATTGAAGAAAGTCAATCAGGTGTCGTGAAGTCGGAAGTCAAGGAGATAGAAATTTCACTTGCACTCGATGCCTATTTACCTGACGAATACATTCGTGACGGATTCCAAAAGATTCAAATGTATAAACGTGTGAAGGCGATTGAAAGTGAAGTGGATTATTCCGAGTTGGTCGATGAAATGACGGATCGATTTGGTGATTTACCGCTTGAGGCAGATCTGCTGCTGCGCGTTGCACGTTTGAAAGCATGGGGACTTATTGGTGGTGTTGAGTCGATTAAAAAGAAAGGCACGCAAATTGAAATTAGGTTATCCCCAGAAGGAACGGCAAAAACAGATGGTGCAAAACTCATAGCAGAATCGATGGAGTTTGGTCGTGCTGTTGGTTTTTCAATGGATGCTGACCAACTGCTCTTAACTGTCGACGAACGTCATACAGGAAAGAAAACAGGATTCGATGTTTTGGAAGCTATGATGAGGCTTCTTCCGACTGCTTCCAAGGAAACAACTACTTCTACTACCGTCTAAAGGACGTGTTGCATATTTTACCCACATATGATGCATACTACAACAGCAACGAAGTTGATTTCTAATTTCTTGGAAAGTGAGGCATCATGATATGAAGGCAACGGGAATCGTCCGCAGAATCGACGACCTAGGAAGGGTAGTTATTCCGAAAGAAATTCGGAGGACACTTCGAATCCGCGAAGGGGATCCACTTGAAATCTTTACCGACAGAGACGGTGAGGTAATTTTAAAGAAGTATTCTCCAATATCTGAACTTGGGCAATTTGCGAGGGAGTATGCGGAAACACTATACGAAACACTTGGTACCCCGGCTCTAATAAGCGACAGAGATGAAATGATTGCGGTTTCTGGATTGTCGAAGAAAGACTATTTGAACCGTCAGTTATCACCAGACGTGGAGGAAATTATTACAGGGCGTAAAATTATCACAGAGAAACTTGAACAAACAATCGAGTGGGTTCCCGGGCAGTCGGAACAAGTTAAGTCGTATTGCATCGCACCTATTATTACCGGGGGCGACGCAATTGGGGCTATCTATTTGCTATCGAAAGTACATTTTATTGGCGAAATAGAACAAAAAGCCGCAGAAACCGCCGCCCACTTCCTAGCGAAACAAATGGAACAGTAACGAAAAAACAGCCTTCCCTTACCGTCGCAAATCGGTAAGGGAAGGCTGTTTTATTATGTGTAATTATTAAATACCCTGGTATTTATTTAATAAAGTATCGAGCTCTTGACTGCTCCTAACGACGCAAGGGTGGGTTCGTCCTAAGTATTTCGCTTTCACGTACATGATTCGTTGCTTTACTTTTATTTTACTTAAAAGCATATTTTTTTTCATAATGCCTTTTCCTCCATTGTAATTTATATTGGTTTTACATTTAATTTGCCGGCGTGAGTAGTTTGAAATTGAAATACTACTATGCGAAGATGTGCTTTCCTATTTTATTGCCTTCCCTAATCATCGAATAAGTAAACTTCTTTCCGACACATTTTGATCTTCATTCAATGAATGTGCGAATCCCAGCTGTATAAAGTCAAATTCCTTGGTCGATGTCATGGATTTTGAAGAGAGTTAACCCGACATGCTATAATGATGGCATTGAAAAAAGAGAACGGGGATTTATTGAATGGTAGAACAATGGAATATGAAAACATTCATGAAAGGTGCATCTATCCTTACCATCGCCGCGATTGTTGTAAAATTACTCGGCGCTGTTTACCGGATTCCTTTTCAAAACCTTGTCGGTGACAAAGGATTTTACATTTATCAACAAGTGTATCCATTTATCGGTATTTTTATTATTTGGACGTCATATGGTTTTGCGGTAGCAGTGTCCAAACTACTTGCTGGAAGCAAAAGTCATAGCGAGACCAAAGCGATTATGCGCGTGGCGTTTATCTATCTTGCCATTCTATCGATAACTTTTTTTGTATTGCTGACAGTATTTGCCCCATTTTTTGCTCATTCAATGGGTGACCCGTATTTGGCGTCATTACTTCGAGCAGGGGCGTACATCGTTTTGTTCATGCCGGCTCTTGCCGTTCTCAAAGGTGCATTTCAGGCAGAGGGACAAATGGTACCCGTCGCTATATCAGGCGTTGGTGAGCAAGCTTTTCGTGTGGCCGTTATTCTTATAGGGACATGGATTGCGGTAAAAGCGGGTGCTTCGTTGTATGCGACAGGCGAAGTAGCCATGTGGGGTGCTGTTGTAGGAGAATTCGCAGGTGTTTTGATCCTTACATGGTATTTCCGAAATCGGTTTGGCGGACCGGTGGTTAAAGTGAATAACTGGCAAGTGGTAAAAGAGCTGACGATTGTAAGTCTAAGCGTAAGTGCCAGTTCACTCATACTCCTTTTGTTCCAGCTCGTAGATTCGTTCACTGTTTTCCGTATTTTGTTATCAATCGGTTTCGCGGAAGAAGTAGCGATGGAAACGAAAGGTGTTTATGACCGGGGACAACCCCTTGTGCAAATGGGGATAATGATTGCTTCCACGCTCGCGCTCGCGATTGTCCCACTTATTGCCCATCATGCCGTGAAAAAGACGGGACGTGGAGAGGTACCGTTTATTCGATTGACTTTCCGAACCGCTTTTTTATTTGGCTGGGCGGCGGCGATAGGGCTCGCACTCGTCTTACCTTATGTGAATGAAATGTTATTTGAGACGCGTGATGGCTCGATCCCATTAATTATTTTTGTCATTCAGATCTTTTGGTTATCGCTTATCTTGCCATTGACCGCAATCTTGCAAGGGGCGGGCAAGGTGAAAGTTCCAGTGCTTTTACTAGCAGTTGGACTTGTTATAAAAGTACTTGCAAATAATCTTCTTGTACCCGTATTTGATGTAACTGGGGCGGCAATTGCTAGTAATATTGGCTTCTTAGTAGTGACGGTTGGGCTTTTAATATACTTTAAAAAAGTGTGGCCTATTCGACTTGCACCACTCCGTTTTTACACTTGGTTGATGACGGCAACGATGCTTATGGTAGGTGTTGTCTTGCCTTGGATGGTTGTGGCGGACAGTTGGTTATTCGATGGTTTACCGGCGCGAATTGAAGCGTCTCTTATTGCGCTAACTTCTGTGTTGTTGGGGGGCGTTATATTTCTTGTTGTTATTATGAAATCACGAATTATGGCAGAAAAAGAATGGTTTCTATTGCCGTTTGGTAAACGGCTTGCTACAGTACAAATGTTTTTGACGAAGTCCAAAAAGAAAAGGTGAATACAATGCATACATTAACAATTATCGGTCTTGGTGCAGGAGATCTCGATCAGTTATCAATCGGGGTATACAGAAAGTTAAAAGAGGCGAATGTCATTGTCGCGCGAACGGACCAACACCCCGTAATCGCCGAACTAAGGGCAGAAGGCATGTCGATGACTAGTTTCGATGAAGTCTATGAAAGCCATGATTCATTCCAACAAGTGTATAAAGAAATTGTGGATCAACTCGTTTCTATGAGTTTAGAAAAGCCGGTTACATATGTCGTTCCAGGACATCCACTCGTTGCTGAACGAACCGTGCAATTGTTAGTTGAAAAAGAAAAAGAAGGTCTTATTACACTTGAAATCGTGGGTGGGAATAGTTTTCTTGACCCGATGTTTGCGGCGTTAAGAATCGATCCAATTGAAGGTTTTCAATTACTTGACGGTACGGATATGAAGCGGGACGATGTTCATATGACTCAGCACGTGCTAATTGGACAAGTCTACGATGCGTTTGTTGCGTCCGAGGTGAAGTTATCACTGATGGAAAAGTATGCGTTCGACCATCAAATTACAATTGTGACAGCAGCTGGTTCAGTAGGAGAAAAGTTGAGGACTGTCCCGCTATTTGAGCTCGATCGGGTAACGGAAATCGATAATTTGACGACGGTTTATGTACCGCCTGTTAAAAACCTTGAAAACCGCTTAAAGGAGTGGTCAGCGCTCCGGGAAATTATTGCAGCGCTCCGTGCACCTGATGGGTGCCCATGGGACCGCGAGCAGACCCATAGGTCACTAAGGCGGTATTTAATCGAAGAGGCGCATGAGTTGCTTGAAGCAATTGAAAGCGAAGATGATGAAGCAGTTATCGAAGAACTCGGTGACGTCTTACTGCAAGTATTCCTTCACACTCAAATTGGGGAAGATGATGGTTATTTTGCGATGGAGGATGTGCTTGAAGCGGTTGGTTCCAAAATGATTCGCCGCCATCCGCATGTATTTGGTGATAGCAGTGTGACAAGTTCAGAAGAGGTTCTAAAAAATTGGCAAGACATTAAAAAAGATGAAAAACCGCAAGCAGATTCGACATTGGATGGACAAGATCGTTATTCATCATCACTGCTAACTTCGTTGAACTATCAAAAAGAGGCGGCAAAGTTAGGGTTTGATTGGCCGACTATCGAAGGAGCCATTCAAAAATTAGAAGAAGAGTTAGACGAGTTAAAAGTTGAAGTGGTGAATGGAACGGACGAGCGCCAACTGGATGAACTCGGTGATGTGTTATTTACAATCGTGAACATTTCAAGATTCTTGAAAATATCTCCAGAAGAAGCAATGATTCATGCGAATCGTAAGTTTAAAAAACGATTTACATTCGTGGAAACTTGTGTGAAAAAAGAGGGCGGCGAATTTGTGGACTATACGTTAGATGAGCTGGAATCGTTTTGGCAACAGGCAAAAAGAGAGGAAGATACCCATTGAGAATTGATAAGTTTTTAAAAGTATCCCGTCTAATTAGAAGAAGAACATTGGCAAAACAAGTGGCCGACCAAGGTCGGATTACGATTAATGACAAAGTAGCGAAAGCTTCGTCTTCTGTAAAGATAGGCGACGAATTAGCGATTCGTTTTGGGCAAAAAATTGTCACTGTGAAAATCAACCAAATAAAAAATACGACTAAAAAAGATGAAGCAGAGTCCATGTTTACGATACTTAAAGAAGAGATGCTTGATAAGGTGGAGCCAGAATTTATCGACGATGAAAATTGACCGTGTTTGCATGTCGGTCTTAACATAAAATGATATATTCCCGCATAAGATAGCTGTGAACGTACAAGCAGAGGGGGAAGCATATGCAATTCCAGACGGACAGTCCCACATACGCAATTCCATCAGGTGATCATGTCGTAACAATGAGAAATAGAAAGCGAATGGATATCACATCGGTAAAATCAATTGATCGGTTTGATCAGGAGGAATTTTTCGTTCGCACATCGCAAGGGGTACTTCAAATACGGGGAGAGGAACTACGCATCGTCCATTTAGATGTAGATAAAGGGCTTCTTACATTGGAAGGGACGGTTACGACGCTCCAGTACGATGAAGAAGATTCAGGGTCCCGCAATTTCCTCCATAAATTATTTGGATGAGCCTTTCTGTCCAGTTTCTTAGTCTTCTAGCGATGATTGGGACGGGCATTGTGGCGGCAGCATTTATCGATATCATTCAAACAGGAACTACGCATGCTGGAAGAAAATCGATGATAAGAAGGCGTGCGGCCTTGTTTGAAGTAATCGGCTGGATAATAGCGGGCTGCTGGACCTTTTATATTCTTTATCTTGTCAGAGATGGCGCTTGGCGAATTTATGATCCGTTTGCCCAACTAAGCGGAATGCTACTATACGTAAGCTTTTTTCATAAGATTTTTCGTTTTTTTGGAGGAATTTTATTAAAACTTATTATCAAACCGGTTTTGTTTTTAATTAATTTTGTTCTGTTAATTATCCGACAAATTTTTCGCTTTTTAATAAAAGTCATTACACTTCCTTTCAGGCCCATAGCTAAACTATTCTCGAGGTATTTTGGGAATTACTTTAATAAACTAGAGAAGTGAGTTATAATTTATGAACTAACAAAATGGGTGATTTATATAGAAAGGAAGTGCGTGACATGCAACGGGGAAAACAAGGGAAGTCTCCTGCTACAGTCTCCTCAATTGAAACTGAATATGTCCGCTCCCAACAAAAGAAAGAAGCAAGGATACGTGCACGCAAAGTTCGGCTATACCGCCGATTAGCTGTTTACGCTATTGCCGCGGTGATTATCCTTGGCGGGCTCATACAGACTAATTTACATCAAAAAAAGGCACTTGCAGTGAAAGAACAAAAGAAAATCGAGCTCGTTGCCGAGTTAGAAAAAGTGAACGTTGAACAGCAAAAATTGACGCGTCAAATTGTGAAATTGAACGACGACGACTATATTGCCAAGCTTGCACGTAAAAATTACTTTTTATCGGATGACAATGAAATCATCTTTTCGACACTCTTTTTTTTTTGGCTATAATGAAAGTAAGAATCTTGATCATATCAGGACTCGTGAAAATGGTTGAAAGGCTTCCAAAACATGGAGGCCTGCTTAAATCTTAAGGAGGAGCATTTTTTTTATGTCAATTGAAGTAGGTAGCAAGCTACAAGGTAAAGTAACAGGAATCACAAACTTCGGGGCATTCGTTGAGCTGCCGAATGGTTCGACTGGCCTGGTCCACATTAGTGAAGTTGCGGACAATTATGTCAAGGACATCAATGAACATTTTAAAGTAGGCGACATGGTTGAAGTAAAGGTGATGAACGTTGGGACAGACGGTAAAATTGGATTGTCAATTAGAAAGGCGAAGCCTGAATCTGAGCAACGTCCAGAACGCCCACAACGCCCACAACGTCCTCGTCAAAGCGGCGGTCGCCCTACTACAGACCGTCCTGAGAACTTCGAACAGAAGATGGCACGATTCATGAAAGATAGCGAAGAACGTCTATCTACTTTGAAAAAAGCTACAGAATCAAAACGCGGTGGCCGCGGTTCAAGTAGAGGGTAACTTGCTAGCTGTTTCAATTTAAGAAAAAGTAAAGTATAAAAAAGCAGCGGATTAGGGAAAAACCCTAGTCCACTGCTTTTTTTGATGAAATTGAGCTATAAAATAGTAATACATTTATGGAGTGATACAAGGTAAACTATTTTGGGGCATTAACTTCGTATGTATTCAATATAAGTAGTTATTAAAGTGTATGGGCATGCTCTGCATGCGTGGAAAGATTTTTTCAAAACTTCGTTTTGAAAAATCTCTAATGACCCCTACGGGATTCGAACCCGTGATACCGCCGTGAAAGGGCGGTGTCTTAACCGCTTGACCAAGGGGCCTTAATATAAGGTTGTTTATAAATCTTTAATAACTCTTGAACCGTGCCGTGCACGTATGGAAAGATCTTTTCAAAACTTCGTTTTGAAAAATCTTTAATGGCGGCGGAGGGATTCGAACCCCCGACTTTACGGGTATGAACCGGACGCTCTAGCCAACTGAGCTACGCCGCCGTGGATTTAGAAAATCTAACTTAAGAAAGTCGATGTTCGGAACAACAATCTATATAATACATGTGAAGACAAACCGTGTCAACCTATCGTTTAATAAAGAAAAAGAGTTCGGAAAGAGTCGAAAGATTTTGTTATCCGGGTGCCATGAACAGACATAATCTTGTGCCTCGTCTATGTATACTCAAATATACGTCGGCATAAGGGGGTTAGGAGATGAAACTATCAGGCAACATGGAAGGTCCAGTTGAACAACCGATTCGAATGTATATCGAGGCGATTGGAAAAAAGAAAATGCAAATCATTGTTGCGACATTTTTTTTACTAGGTTCATTCTTTTTATCGCAAGCTGTGTTATTTGACGCGGCAGTACCTTTCTTTTTACCAATTTGGGCACTTGCACGTGCTCGTTTTAGAAAATACTTAATTTGGGTGTTTATCGGAGGAATGGTTGGAAGTTCATTTCTCGGTGTGGGACAAGCGGTAATTCATCTGTTAGAACTGCTACTTTTCAACGCAGTAATTAGATACCCGTTCGCAAGAAAATCAGTTCCTCTAACTGTTGTGAGCTCGATTGTTGTCATTCAAGTGATTTGGCAACTCATAGCATACGCGGGGGTTATCCCGGTAGAAGTGCAGTTGTTTATTGGGTTTGAGGCAATACTGGCCTTTTTTGTGACGTTTTTTCTATTCATGGCCTTTCCACCAGCAGACCGAATTTACTTTGGAGAATGGACATCTGAACGACTCAGGGCGGCTTGTATTATAGGGGCGTTAGCAATGACTGGGATGCAAGGAATTCTTGTCGGCCATTTGTCACTCGCTGGGTTTTTCATTCATTTGACCATTCTTCTTGCCGCTTCAGCAGGGGGGCTTTCTTTTTCAACGACAATCGCAATGATTATCGCAGCAATAATAGGTTTGGCGGAATTATCTTTCACCGGAATGATGGCTGTGTATGGTATGACGGGTTTTGTAGCGGGTGCGTTCCGACGATTCGGAAAAGTGGGCATCGCTACGGGGGGAATCGTCGTTTCCGCATTCTTTTTCATGTATGATCTTACCTTACCGCTAGACAAGACACATTTTGTGACAATAGGGGCCGCAACTGTAATTTTTTTACTAATCCCGACAAGAAAGATTGAGCCATTTCAACGCATCTTTTTCCCCGCAAGTACGGATGTTTCGGAAAAGCGTCAGCAATGGTTAGCTGAGCGGCTCGACGATCAACTATCCGATTTTCAAAAGTTCGCCGAGTTTATGTCTACGTTGGTAGGTGGGCAATCACCCCATAGTGGAAATTTTATAAAGAGCGAAGAGCTTAAAACCCCTAACGTTTGTCAATCGTGTTTCCGTTATTCACGATGTTGGGAAAGTGAAGATAATGATATGGACAGGCTTCTTAATGAGTGGGAAGTAACTTATGCGTTGTCAAAAAAGTCTGCCCGGCACAGAGTAGAGGAAAAGATAAAATATAAATGTATTAAATTCACGGGTCTAATAAATGAACTTGAAGATCAATCGGCATCCCAATTATTAAGCGGGCAGCTTCAGCATGGAAGAAAAATGTTGGCGCTCCAGTTGCGTGACGTAAGCACGCACCTCGACAAAATTATGGGGGAAATTAAAGAGGACTTGTCCGTCTACAAACCGGCCGAGGAAGAAATAGAGAAACGGTTTCAAGAGCAAGGTATCGAGTTTTTTCAAATAGATGTTTTATCGGAAGAAAAGGGAGCACGGAAAGTTATTTGTTGTATTCCGGAGAAAAGATCGGATTTCGAAACGAACACAACTATGGCGGAGCGATTCATCCTACCCGTTCTTGAAAGAATGTATGACGAGCCGTTTCAAGTCGTCAAATCCGGAATCAAACAAGATCCGTTTCCGCATATTCGTCTGACATTGGGCTCGGCCGTTCGTTTTAAGCTGGATTATGGAATTGTGGCGACATCTGGCGAAAAAGCTTTCCATGCAGGAGATGCGTACGAAGTGTTTCCAATCCATGCCGGATTAACCGCGGTATTATTATCAGATGGTATGGGTCAGGATATTCATGCATATCGTGAAAGTCGTAAGGTGATTCGGCTAATGCGGGAATGTCTAGACCGAAAAATGAATCCAGAAACGGCTATGCATACACTGCATTACATGATGTCACTAAATGGGCTTGACGATATGTACGCGACGCTGGATCTTGCTTTAATCGATTTACAAGACGGGCGGCTTTGGTCATGGAAGGCTGGATCGATGAGTACGTATATTAAGCGTGGGAACGACTTTTTAAGACTTGACAGCCAATCAGTCCCGGTCGGTTTCTTGCCGGCTTTTTCAGTGGAAGCAAAACATGAAGATTTAAAATCGGGGGATATTTTAGTCATGATGACAGACGGGATGTTCCAAGGGGAAGTTTCCCTAGAAGAGCAAGAGAAGGCATTGTACGGTATACTTGGAAGATACGGTCATCTAGATTGTGAAAAAATTGCGGACCGAGTAATGGGCGAAATGGAAAGGCGATTCCGCGCGGTAGCAGACGATCGGACAGTGCTCGTGATGAAACTGGATCATGTGCTTCCTGAATGGTCTAGTTTCACTCCATATTCGCAAGTAGGTGCAAAGGAAAAAGTAAATGGATAAGGAAAAGAAGGTGTGTCAATGGATAACTTCGACGAAAAAATCTTTCAATACATCAAGGAGAAGTCGCTTGTTAAGAAGGGCGACCGGATTCTTATCGCCTGTTCAGGTGGTGTCGATTCGGTTGCACTGCTACACTTTGTGGCGATAAACCGTGAAAAATTGGGCGTTGAAGTCGCGGCTGTTCACGTCGACCATATGTTGCGCGGCATAGAATCAGAGGAAGATGGAACGTTCGTTGAAAGCGTATGCAAAACGTACGGAATTCCGTTTTTCGGGGGAAGCGTTCCAGTCCCTGAAATTATTAAGAAAGACGGAGGAAATGTGCAAGCTATTTGCCGGGAGGGCAGATACGTATTTTTTCAAAAAACAATGCGTGAGCAGCAATTCAATGTACTGGCGACAGCCCACCACGCAGAAGATCAGCTTGAAACAGTACTGATGCAGCTTACGAAAGGTGGCATTCCAACCGGTATCCCGATTAAGCGCATGATTGAAAACGGTATCCTTATCCGACCTTTCTTACCCGCCATGAAAGATGCGCTTTATTCCTATGCTAGGCGCCACGAGTTGAAATTTCGCGAAGATCCGAGTAATAACAGCAACGCTTATATGCGCAATCGTTTTCGTCAGGAAATCGTTCCGTTCATTCTGAAAGAAAATCCAACAGCCGCAGAAAATGCAGTTACGCTGTCTAGTAAAGTGCAAGAAGACGAAGAGTTTCTTGGATCAATGGCAAAAGCCCGCCTTGAAAAGATTGTTGACTTCACGGATGAAGGACTTCCATTTGTAGATAGTCGTGCATTTATGGATATGCCAACTGCTTTACAAAGACGGATGATTCCACTACTATTAGGTTATCTTTACAATAATAAAAACTTACCCGTGGAATACAAATCCGGACTCATTGGACAGCTCTTAAAGCACCTCGGTTCACAGGAAGGAAATGTTTCCATAGACTTGCCTTTTGGCTACCAATTCTTAAGGGAATATGGGAACATTACTTTCGTACAGAAAAAAACTTCTCCTGAATCGAACGTACAAAAGACCGTGCCTAAAGGGAAGCAATTTTTTTGGGGAAATGACGTTTGGTTTTATTGGTCGGAAGTAGAAAATGTCGACGTAGACTTACTTACAAATGCTAAAGAAGTAATGTATTTCGATTTACCCGAACCAGCATTGCCTTTACAGGTTAGGCGCCGAAATGACGGCGACCGGATATTGCTGCCGGGAATGGTTCATTCGAAGCGTTTATCTAGGCTATTCATCGACGAAAAGGTCAGTAAGTCAAAGCGTTTATGTTTACCTATCGTTGTAACAGCGCAAGATGAAGTATGTGCTGTGCCTGGATTACGGTATGGCGCCGCTTTTACGCGGAATCGTACAGCGGCAGGCAAATACATATTTTTACGGGGAGAGATATAAAATAGGTTTGAAAAAAGGAGGAAATTTGATGCTTTCCAAGGATATTGAAGAAACGTTAATTTCGGAAGAGGAAATCCAAGAAAAAGTTAATGAGCTTGGAGCGATACTTACGGAGGAATACAAAGACAAGTTTCCGCTCGCAATTGGCGTCTTGAAAGGCGGATTACCTTTCATGAGTGACCTTATTAAGAAAATTGACGCTTACATAGAACTCGATTTTATGGATGTGTCGAGTTACGGCAATGCGACAGTTTCATCTGGCGAAGTAAAAATTGTTAAAGATTTAAACACAAGCGTTGAAGGACGGGATGTCCTAATTATTGAAGACATCATCGATAGTGGTAAGACACTTAGCTATTTAGTCGATCTTATGAAATATAGAAAAGCAAATTCTATAAAAATTGTCACTCTCCTCGATAAGCCAACTGGCCGGAAAGTGGATTTAAAGGCTGATTATATTGGCTTTATCGTACCGGATGCATTTGTTGTCGGGTACGGACTTGATTACGCAGAAAAATACAGAAATTTACCTTATATCGGCGTACTAAAAAAGGAAATTTACTCCTTTTAAAAGCAAATTCCGATAAGGCATTTTCGTTGTAGGTTGAAACTTACCTATGATAAGATTTAAAATAGTTTTCTGTTTAATGAGATGAGGAGGCCTGGGGATGAATCGAATACTTCGATACTTTCTACTATACGGACTAATTTTCCTAGCAATCATGGGAATCTTTAGTTCATTTAATAATCCAAACCCGCAAGTAAAACCAATTACTTATCACGAGTTTATAACTGCACTAGAAGATGGAAAAGTGGTCGATGCAACACTGCAGCCAGACCAACTAGTCTATGAAGTGACCGGTAAAATGAAAGGTTATGCGGAAGGCGAGACATACGTTACGAATGTTCCGCAAAACAATGAAAGTGTGCAAGCACTTATTGAGGCAAAAACAAAAGTGAAGTATGAGAAAGCGCCGAAACCGAGTGCGTTGGCAACATTTTTCACTGGCCTTTTCCCTTTCATCATTATCTTTATCTTGTTCTTCTTCTTGCTTAACCAATCGCAAGGTGGGGGCGGCGGTAAAGTAATGAGTTTCGGTAAAAGTAAAGCGAAACTTCATACGGATGATCGCAAAAAAGTTAGCTTCGATGATGTAGCCGGAGCGGATGAAGAAAAAGCAGAACTTGTGGAAGTTGTTGACTTCCTTAAGGATTCACGTAAGTTCGATAAAGTTGGCGCACGTATTCCAAGGGGTATTTTGTTAGTTGGACCTCCGGGTACGGGGAAAACGTTACTAGCACGTGCTGTTGCAGGTGAGGCGGGCGTACCGTTCTTCTCAATTTCAGGTTCTGACTTTGTAGAAATGTTCGTTGGGGTTGGGGCATCTCGTGTACGCGACCTTTTCGAAAACGCGAAAAAGAATGCACCATGTATCATCTTTATTGATGAGATTGATGCAGTTGGACGCCAACGTGGCGCAGGTCTTGGTGGCGGTCATGATGAACGTGAACAAACACTTAACCAACTTCTTGTTGAAATGGATGGATTCGGTGAAAACGAAGGTGTTATTATCGTTGCCGCTACTAACCGTCCAGATATTCTTGACCCCGCGCTTCTTCGTCCGGGACGTTTTGACCGTCAGATTACTGTAGGTCGTCCGGATGTAAAAGGTAGGGAAGCAGTTCTTGCTGTGCATGCTCGTAACAAACCATTAGACGATACGGTCAATTTGAAAGCTCTTGCTCAACGTACACCAGGTTTTTCTGGTGCGGATCTTGAGAACTTGTTAAACGAGGCTGCACTTGTAGCGGCAAGACGTGATAAGTTGAAAATTGATATGGCTGATATTGACGAAGCGACGGACCGGGTAATTGCGGGTCCTGCGAAAACAAGCCGCGTCATTTCGAAGAAAGAAAGAGATATTGTGTCATTCCACGAAGCGGGTCATGTTGTCGTTGGGCTTATGCTTGACGAAGCGGATATTGTTCACAAAGTAACGATTGTTCCTCGTGGGCAAGCTGGCGGTTATGCAGTTATGCTTCCGAAAGAGGATCGCTACTTCATGACGAAACCTGAACTTCTTGACAAAATCTCTGGACTTCTTGGAGGGCGTGTCGCCGAGGAAATTGCTCTTGGTGAAGTATCGACTGGGGCACATAATGACTTCCAACGTGCTACAGGTATTGCGCGTTCGATGGTGACCGAATATGGAATGAGCGACAAACTCGGTCCTTTACAATTTGGTCAATCACAAGGTGAAGTGTTCCTTGGTAGGGACTTTAACTCTGAACAAAACTATTCTGAAGCAATTGCTTATGAAATCGACTCAGAAATGCAACGTATTATTAAAGAACAGTATGCTAGGACGCACCAAATTCTTACGGAGCACCGCGATCTTCTTAACTTGATCGCAACGACGCTTCTAGAAGTTGAAACGCTCGATGCAGAACAAATTAACCATTTGAAAGATCATGGTACATTACCTGATCGTCCATATGATAATAATGGCAACAAAGAAATTATAACTGTTGAAGCTGAAGAAGTTGTTGTTGAAGACAACGGAACTGTCATCGCCGATGTAACAGGGGCACCTTCGGATCCATCAATTGGTGACTTGCCGGAAGAGTCTACTCCAGACGTTCCGAACAACTCGATTCAAGAGGACCGAAAAGGGTAAAATACAAATAAAAGCTGACTGTTTCTTTTTGAAGCAGTCAGCTTTTTTTAAGTAAAATATGGTATGATGTGATGAAAATATTGATGTTAGCGAGGTACTTAAATGATCTTAGTAATGGATACTGGCAATACAAATATTGTCCTAGGTGTATATGATCAAGGTGAACTAAAGTATCACTGGCGTATGGAAACATATCGTCAAAAAACGGAAGATGAATATGCGATGCAAGTGAAATCGTTTTTTACTCATGTCGGTCTTTCATTTGATGAGATAGATGGCATTATCATTTCATCCGTTGTGCCACCGGTGATGTTCCCGCTGGAACAAATGTGCAGAAAATACTTCAATCAAAAACCACTTATTGTCGGTCCTGGCATTCAAACAGGGTTGGATATTAAATACGAAAACCCGCACGAAGTAGGCGCAGACCGAATCGTCAATGCGGTTGCTGCTATTCATGATTATGATAGTCCGCTAATTATTGTTGATTTTGGAACTGCAACAACGTTTTGTTATGTAAATGAGAACGGTGAATATATGGGCGGTGCAATTGCACCAGGTATCGGAATCTCGATGGAAGCATTGTTCGACCGGGCTTCGAAATTACCGCGTATTGAAATCGCTCGTCCAGAGCATGTCGTCGGTAAAAATACAGTTGTCGCAATGCAGTCCGGAATTGTTTACGGCTACGTTGGACAAGTTGAAGGAATAGTTACAAGGATGAAAGCGCAAAGTAAGAAAGAACCGACTGTTATTGCAACCGGAGGATTAGCAGATTTAATCGCCAGTGAAACAACAATCATTGATGTTGTCGATAATTTTCTTACGCTAAAAGGGCTTCACTTAATTTATGAAAGAAATATGTAAAAGTATAACGTTTAGAAGGAGTCAGGAAAAAAATGAATGATTATTTAATAAAAGCACTAGCATTTGACGGAACGATTCGAGCGTACGCAGTACGTTCAACAGAAACGGTATCGGAAGTGCAGCGTAGACATGATATGTGGCGAACAGCAACTGCTGCACTTGGTAGAGCAATGACAGCGACAGTAATGATGGGTGCAATGATGAAGGGCGAAGACAAGTTAACAGTAAAGGTTGAGGGGAACGGTCCGCTCGGTTCGATGGTCATTGATGCAAATGCGAATGGAGAAGTTCGCGGGTATGCAGCAAATCCACAGACAGATTTTGAGGCGAAGGAACGGGGTAAACTGGATGTCCGTCGTGCGGTCGGAACGGAAGGTGCCTTAACAGTTGTGAAAGACCTCGGTTTAAGAGATTTCTTTACGGGTCACATAGCTCTTGTTTCCGGTGAAATTGCGGAAGACTTTACGGAGTACTTTGCCGTATCGGAACAAACCCCTTCAGCGGTGGGACTAGGTGTCCTTGTCAATCCGGATAATACAGTTCAGGCGTCGGGTGGTTTTATTATCCAAGTGATGCCGGGTGCGACAGACGAAACGATTACCGCGCTAGAAGATCGAATATCAAAAATGGAACCGATCTCGTCGATGATTGCCCGTGGTTTAACACCCGAGGGGATTTTGAATGAAGTTCTTGGATCCGAAAATGTTGAGATTTTAGGTCAAATGGATGTTTCGTTTAAATGTAATTGTTCAAGAGAACGTTTTGGAAATGCAATTATTGGTCTTGGCGAGCAGGAAATTCAAAATATGATAGATGAAGATGGACAGGCTGAGGCACATTGCCACTTTTGCCTAGAGACCTATGTTTATCCTAAGAGTGAATTGGAAGGCTTTATCCATGAAATCCGTACGCGGTCGTAATCCTGAAAAAGAAAGTATGCTAAAACGAAAGTTGAAGGCAGAGCCACTTCTCATTTTGGTTGGGATTTTACTTCTTTGCAACGTGATCTGGTTTATTGCTTGGCTTATTCCTAATAAGATGGAGCAAGACGGTGAAAAGGTTGCATCAGTAGGAAAAGTCGCCATTACTAGAGGGCAGTGGATGACGGCGATGGAAAAAGAAGTCGGCCGCGAAGTACTCCTTGACCTCGTCAACGAGAATGTAATGGAAGCAGCCGCAAAAAAGTACAAGATTAATGTGAAGGATAAGGAAATAGATCTTGAACTTGCGCTTATTCGATCCGTTGACGGTCTTTCGTATACGGATGTAGATGAAGAGAAAGTGCGGAAGATGATTCGTTCCGATTTAATACTTGAGAAAGTATTAACGAAAGATGTAGTCATTAAAGACAAGGCGATTAAATCGAATTATGATGAAAATAAATCGCTTTATAATTTGCCAACATCTTATCGCACAGCTATTATTGTTCTCCCGTCAAAAGATGAAGCGGAGCAGGCACTTGGTGAATTATCCGGAGGTTCAAGCTTTGACGTGTTAGCTAAAGAGCGCTCTGTAGATGTTGGTTCGGCAAACCTTAGCGGAGATATTGGTTACATAAATGATACGACGCAAAGTATTGACCAAGCAATTGTAAAAACCGCTGCCGAGACGAAAGCGGGAAAAGTGAGTGGAGTTATAGAACTTGAAGATGGCACCTTCGCAATTATCCGTGTGAGCGATATTGTAAAAGGGCGATCTTTCAAGTTTAAAGAAGTATCCGAGCATATTCGCCGCGAACTGGCTCTCGAACAACTTCCTGAGTCGATAAACCCAGAGGCATTTTGGAAAGAGTTCGACGCGAAATGGTTTTACGGTAAATGAATCGAAACTGTCTAGTAGCCGACGTAAATCGGGGTTCTAGACAGTTTTTTCGTATCTTCAGGAATAATCGAACTTAGGTAAGGAAAAAGAATAAAAGCATTGGACATTATTGTTGACATCCCGCACATATTAATAGTATTATCAATACAATAAAGCATATCAAAATACTAGGGATTGGGAGTGGATCATATGAGTTTAGTTGGAAATTCTATTGCAGATCTTGTTGGACGTACACCCCTTGTTAAGTTAAATCGAATGACAGGTGCAGAAGATGCGGAAGTTTATTTGAAATTAGAATATTTTAACCCAGGTTCTAGTGTCAAAGATAGAATCGCGCTTGCAATGATTGAAGCAGCAGAAAAGTCTGGTGATTTAACAGAAGGCAGTACAATTATAGAGCCGACGAGTGGAAATACGGGAATCGGCCTTGCGATGATTGCTGCGGCTAAAGGGTACAAATCAGTTCTTGTCATGCCGGATACGATGAGTACAGAACGACGTACGTTGTTGCGTGCATATGGAGCTAAACTTGTTCTTACTCCCGGGGCTGAAGGGATGAAAGGTGCGATTGCAAAAGCGGGTGCGTTGGCCGAAGAAAATGGTTGGTTTATGCCGCAACAATTTAATAACGCAGCAAATCCAGAAATCCATCGGTTAACAACAGGACCTGAAATTGCAGATGCACTGGACCGTGTCGATGCATTCGTTTCGGGCATTGGTACAGGTGGCACGATTACGGGTGCAGGTACGGTATTGAAAGAACGTTTTCCAGATGTGAAAATTATTGCGGTTGAACCGACGGATTCGGCTGTTCTTTCGGGTGGCAAGCCAGGACCGCATAAAATTCAAGGAATCGGTGCTGGATTTATTCCAGAAGTTCTTGATACGAAGATTTACGATGAAATCATTCAAGTCACAAACGACGAGTCATATGATACGGCAAGACGCGCAGCGCGTGAAGAAGGAATTCTTGGCGGGGTTTCATCTGGAGCTGCCATTTTTGCAGCGCTTCAACTTGCGAAAAAACTAGGTAAAGGGAAGAAAGTCGTTGCAATTCTTCCTTCGAACGGTGAACGATATTTAAGTACACCACTTTACAACTACGACGAAGAATAATATTTAAGGAGAGGGGGCATCGACGCTCCTTCTTTTTTTATGTGTGCTTTTCCGGGTAGCATAAAACGATGGATTCGCGGTAAGATGTAGTTATTAATAGTTACGGGGGTACGGTCGATGAAGGAAAGGGAACTATCCTACACAAGAGCTAAAATGACGAAAGAGCAGTTTTTTTATGCATATAAACAATTAGCGCAAAACGATAAAAGTCATCTCCTTTTGGAGAGTGGTCGAGGGGGCAACCTTTGTATAGCGGGGATTCATCCGTTAGCTACACTGCGTGCGATGAAGGAAGATGCACTACTCATCCAATGGCGTAATGGAACAGAAGAAATCCGAGAAGGCGAACCGCTCAATTTGTTAACGGATTTTGTTCGTTCGTATGAATTCAAAACCATTCCAGAATTACCTGAGTTCCAAGGTGGGGTTGCTGGGTTTATAAGTTACGATTACGTAAGGCGCTATGAAGATATTACTTCTGACACGATAGATGATCTAGGGACACCAGATTTGTTTTTCTATCATTTCGATCAATGGGCCGTACTTGATATAGAAACGGAAAATGTGTATTTTATCGCACTTCCAGAAAGCCAGCTAGACCTAATGGATATGAAAAATGAGTGGATGGCCGCTGCGGTAATCGGATTGGAAGAACAGTTATTTACACCTGGTGAAGCGACCGATACTTCAGAAGAAACAGGGGATCTTGAAGTTTCGGTGACGGGGCCGCAATTCGAAGAAATGGTACGTGATGTGCAAAGTTATATTTCACAAGGTGACGTTGTTCAAGTCAATCTATCTGTCCGACAATCGAAACCGCTGTCGGCGAATGCTTTACATATGTATGAGGCACTTCGTTCGTTTAACCCATCACCTTATATGGCGTCAATTGGTTCCCCGGAATTCAATGTAGTTTCGGGATCACCTGAGTTGCTTTTGAAAAAGCGGGGAAGTGAGTTAAGTACTCGTCCAATTGGGGGAACAAGACCAAGAGGATTAGACGAACAAACCGATGCAGCCTTCGAATTAGACTTGTTATCGGATGAAAAAGAAAAAGGCGAGCACATTATGCTTGTTGACCTTGAACGTGAGGACTTGGGGCGTGTTTGTGTATCTGGAACAGTAGAAACAGATGAGTTTATGATCGTAGAGAAATATTCACACGTCATGCATCTCGTTTCAAACGTCCGTGGGACAGCGACCGAAGGGATTTCAAACGCGGATATTGTGCGAGGTGTCTTCCCGGGCGGAACGATTACGGGTGCCCCAAAACTTCGAACGATGGAAATTATAGAAGAGTTGGAGCCGGCACGTAGAGGGTTATATACAGGGTCGATTGGGTGGTTCGGTTTTAATGGTGATTTTGAGTTGAATATCGTCATCCGAACGGCTTTCATCCAAAAAGGAATTGTGTACATTCAAGCGGGTGCCGGACTTGTCGCGGATTCAGAACCAACAGAAGAATATATTGAATCCCTTGCGAAAGCAAAAGCGCTTTGGCAAGCGAAAGAAATGGCGGAAGGGAAAGCGAGTCGATAATATGTGGTGTTGGATGAACGATGAATACATACGGGATGAGGATTTGAAAATATCGCCATATGATCATGGGTTTTTATACGGTGTCGGTTTTTTTGAAACATTTCGAACGTACGCTGGAAACGTTTTGTTGTTTAAAGAACATATGGACAGGTTAAACGAAGCGCTTGCTGAATATCGGATTGCAATGCCGTATAATGAAGAGGAGATTTTAGCCGTTGTTCGTAAATTAGACGACTTGTCCGGTAACGCCGACGGTTATTTTAGATTAAACGTATCTGCCGGCGTTCAAGATATCGGTCTTGCGCCTTCTTCGTATGCAACGCCGAACGTTATTTTATTTCGAAAAGCTTTACCACAATCGACTCGGGGTGCGGAAAAAGAAGCGGTTTGGCTTGAAACACCGCGTAATCGCCCTGAAAGTGCGGTGCGTCACAAATCGCATAACTTTTTGAACAATGTTCGGGGAAGACTGGAACTACCATCGTTAAAAGACACTGAAGGGATTTTTGTGACGGAGGAAGGTTTTGTAGCCGAAGGAGTCACGTCTAATATTTTTTGGGTGAAAGACGGAAGTTTGTACACTCCAGACATTGCAACCGGAATTCTACCGGGAACAACTCGTGCATTTGTCATGAAACTTGCAGAACAGGTCAAAATAGATGTGCAAGAAGGATTTTATTTGAAATCAGATATAGAAAATGCCGATGAGTTATTTGTAACGAATGCGGTACAAGAAGTGGTGCCGATACACAGAGTAGGGAATCGCGTGTTCCCGGGAAATTCGGGAATTTACTATAACCGATTGCATGATTTGTATGTGCGAGCAATAAGCGAAATGAAAGAAGGTCATAGGTAATGGAATTGGCATATGCAAAGGATGTCTATCGTTTCGGGGAAACTGTAATTGACTTCCGAAAAGAAACGGTTATTATGGGCATTTTGAATGTCACGCCGGATTCATTTTCAGACGGTGGTAAATATGGCCGGGTTGACGCAGCGTTGAAACACGCGGAAGAAATGATCCGTGACGGTGCGAAGATGATTGACGTTGGCGGGGAATCGACCAGACCTGGACACGCCCCGGTATCATTGGAAGAAGAATTGAAGCGGACCGTACCGATTATTGAAGCGATAACGAAAGAATTCGGTTGTGCGGTGTCAATCGATACATATAAAGCAGATGTTGCGGAAGCGGCGATTCAAGCAGGCGCACATATTATCAATGACGTCTGGGGTGCAAAGCGTGAACCGAGGATTGCGGATGTTGCAGCACGTCACGGTGTGCCCATTATCCTTATGCATAACCGAGAACCGGCGGTGTATGAAGGATCGTTTATGGATGAAGTGCTTGCTGATTTAGCAGAGAGCGTTAGAATTGCGAAGGCGGCAGGTGTTGCCAAGGAGAACATTTGGCTTGATCCGGGTGTTGGCTTTGCGAAAAACACAACTCAAAATATTTTAGTTATGCAAGGTCTGAAAGAAATTGCGCGAATGGGGCATCCCATTTTACTAGGAACTTCACGAAAGTCGCTTATAGGGAACGTCCTTGGCCTGCCTGTGGAAGAGCGACTTGAAGGTACAGGTGCGACCGTTTGTTACGGAATTGAAAACGGAAGTCATATGATGCGCGTTCACGACGTGAAAGAAATTACGCGAATGGTAAAAATGATGGATGTGCTAGTAGGTAAATCAGTCTTTGAAAAGTTGGAGGGATGAAGTATGGATTATATTCATTTAAATGAAATGGAGTTTTACGGATACCACGGAGCGCTTCCGGAAGAAAAGAAATTGGGGCAACGCTTCCGATTGACGGTGTCGCTTGCAACAAGTTTAGAAGACGCGGGTCTGTCAGATGATCTCGACAAGACGGTGAACTATGCAGAAGTGTATGATCTTTGCAAAATGGTTGTCGAAGGGGAACCTGTAAAGTTAATCGAAACCGTTGCGGAGATTATTGCGACTGCCATTTTGGAGAGTTACCCAGAAAAAGTATCGGGGATTCGGGTGGTCCTTGTGAAGCCAGATCCACCAATCCCAGGTCATTATGCGTCCGTGTCGGTTGATGTTACGAGAGGGCGCTTCGTTTGAACCGGGCGTACCTCTCCATTGGGTCGAATATTGAGGACAGACAAGACCATTTGCTAGGGGCGGTGCGTGCACTTCATGCGTACGAATCGATTAACGTTGTAGAAGTGTCGTCAATTTATGAAACGGTGCCTGTCGGATATACAGACCAAGCCGACTTTTTGAATCTAGTCGTATGCCTTGAAACGGTGTTGGATGCCCCGGAATTGCTTAGTGTTTGTCAAGCAATCGAAAATGAACTGGGGCGTGTCCGAAAAGTTAGGTGGGGCCCGCGGACTGTGGACCTTGACATTTTGCTCTATAATAACGACAATATTGAATCGGAGAACTTGATTGTTCCCCATCCACGTATGAGTGAACGGGCGTTTGTTCTTATTCCGCTACTTGAAATCGCACCTGCAATTAGGAATCCGGTAACTGAGAAGTTCTATTCGGAGGAAGAGGCAGTTCGTGATCGTGGTGTAATACTTTGGAAGACAGTTGACGGCATTGGGCTTCTTTCTTAAGAAGGAAGACCACCTTAAATATATATAGGTTGAACTAAAGAATCCTCCTTACAATAAGAAGAGAGTGAACTTCCTCTCCCTTTCGGCGCTAGGGGGGATGCCTCCCGCAATGCGCATGTCTGTAAGTTAATTAATGGAACGGAAACTGCTGCGGAATTAACAGGTCTCCTTAATGGTTTTGTTGAAGATGTACTTGCGCGCAACGGGGGACGGTTGAAAGTAAGTGCAGTCTAATTAAGAAGAAAGATGGGCTGCCGCACAATGTGGTAGTCCTTTTTATTATGAAAGAAGTAAGTAAAGTGTGTTTGAACAATGTAAATTGTGTACAATAGGAACATATAAAAAATATTAACAAACTTATTATTATGAAGGAGTGAAAGAAATGTCCAATATCGACGAATTAAATGATCAACTTCTGGTGAGGCGTCAGAAGATGTTAGATATAAGGGAAGGTGGACTTGATCCGTTTGGTTCAAGATATGAACGTACGCATCTTTCCGGAGAGATCCATAAAGGTTATGAAGAGTTCACGAAAGAAGAACTTGAAGCAGCTTCACACAAAGTAAGTATCGCAGGACGAATCATGACGAAGCGCGGAAAAGGAAAAGCCGGCTTTGCGCATATCCAAGACCTTGATGGTCAAATCCAAATTTACATAAGAAAAGATGCAATTGGTGAAGAAGCATACAAGCTATTCACGAGCGCAGACTTGGGCGATATTGTTGGGATTTCAGGAACAGTATTCAAAACAAACGTCGGTGAATTGTCTGTTAAGGCGGAAGAATTCACGTTCCTTACAAAAGCACTCCGTCCATTACCAGAGAAGTTTCACGGGTTGAAAGATATTGAACAGCGCTATCGCCAACGTTATCTGGACTTGATCGCAACAGAGGGTAGTAAAGAGACGTTTATTTTAAGAAGTAAAATCATCCAATCAATGCGACGCTACCTCGATGATCAAGGATTCCTCGAAGTGGAGACGCCGATGCTACACGCAATTGCTGGCGGAGCATCTGCACGCCCGTTCATCACTCATCATAATGCGTTAGATATGGAACTTTATTTGCGGATTGCGATTGAACTTCATTTGAAACGGTTAATAGTAGGTGGACTCGAGAAGGTATATGAAATCGGACGTGTATTTCGTAACGAAGGAACATCAACGCGTCATAACCCAGAGTTTACGATGATTGAACTATATGAAGCGTATGCGGATTATAACGATATAATGAAGCTAACTGAAAATCTAGTTGCTCACATTGCACAAGACGTGCTTGGGACAACTGAAGTAACGTACGGGGATGATATCATTAACTTGGCTCCAGGTTGGAAACGACTTCACATGGTCGATGCAGTAAAAGAATATACCGGCGTCGACTTCTGGAAAGAGATGACGAAAGAAGAAGCGCACGCTCTTGCGAAAGAACATAATGTAGAAGTAACATCAATGATGGAAGTCGGACATGTTTTGAATGAGTTCTTTGAGCAGAAGGTAGAAGAAGAGCTTGTACAACCTACATTTATCTTCGGACATCCAGTGGAGATCTCACCACTAGCGAAAAAGAATCCGGAAGACGGTCGTTTCACAGACCGCTTTGAATTATTCATTGTACGCCGTGAACATGCCAATGCATTCACTGAACTGAATGATCCAATCGATCAGCGCGAACGTTTTGAAGCGCAGCTTGTTGAGAAGGAACAAGGTAATGATGAAGCACATGATATGGATAACGACTTTATTGAAGCATTGGAATATGGCTTGCCACCAACTGGCGGTCTTGGAATTGGTGTAGATCGTCTTGTTATGCTGTTGACGAACGCACAATCAATTCGTGATATCTTGCTGTTTCCACAAATGCGCCCGAAAGAATAATGACCAGAACCGCTATGTGAAGCGACTTGTATGGGCTTCGCATAGTGGTTTCTCTTTTATTAGTATGCAAGTTGAAACTAATTTTAAAAATAAGCTTGCATTATGAAATGAAAGCTGTTATATTTAAGAAGTTGTCCGATCAACCGAAACAAACATCTGAAACAAACGATGAAAAAGAAATTTTAAATTGTTCTTGACAAGTTGAATGTAACTTGATATGATGTAAAGGTTGCTGTGGAAAACCAGTAACGAAATAGAGAAGGAATGCAGTTCGGTTCCTTACTATAATGAATCTTATGAACCTTGAAAACTGAACAGCAAAACGTCAACAAAGCGTTTGAGTGGTTTCCACTTAAATAGCTTACAACTCGGAACACTTCGGTGAACAGAGTATAAACGTTTCCAAGTAAGTCGATTTCCGTCGAACGAACAGAAACAAAGAAGAGGAATTCAATTCCTCTTTGCTAGCAAGAAATGAGCTATTCATTTTCTTCTATTATGGAGAGTTTGATCCTGGCTCAGGACGAACGCTGGCGGCATGCCTAATACATGCAAGTCGAGCGAATCTTTAAAGGAGCTTGCTCCTTTAA